>NZ_JBSEYI010000001.1:0-265522 GCF_053627715.1 Aerococcus sp. 150760013-2 | reverse complement strand
CAGCTAAAAATATATTAAATATTGGCCTGGAACAGGCCTTAGTTAAATAGCTTAGACCGCTGTTTTGCTTTGAAATAAGTGGAACAAGTCATGAGTGTTCCTAGAAACACGCCATTTTAATGGCGTTGTAGTTCATAAGTTACCGTCTAACAAGTCTTGAATGACTTTTGATACACCTAGATCGTTATTAGATGGGGCGATAAAATTAGCTTGTGCTTTAACATCGTCATGGGCATTTTCCATGGCATATGAATATTTCACTGCAGCCAACATTTCAATGTCATTATAGTTATCACCAAAAGCCATCATTTGGTCAGTGGTGATATTGAGTAAGTTGCTCAGTTGGTACATGCCTTGGCCTTTATCGATATTTTTGTTCATAATATCAATCCACTCTTTTCCGGATGTTGTGGCAGAAAATTGTTTGTTTAAAGCCGGACCGTAAATGTCCGCATATTGGTCAACGGCATCATTATTCGGTGTGTACACTGTAAACTTGTTGGCAACAGCGTCTACTGATGCGAAGTCGTCGAAATAGTAAATATTGGTATAGAATGTCCGGTAGATTTGATCATATTGATCATGGGCTTTTGAAATGTAGGCAGCGTCTAGGGCACACAAGATAGGGATACCAGTTGCTTCATTTTGCTCAAGGGTAAAGGCCATCAATTTGCGGTAGTCATCTGGATCGATGATTGAATTAAATAATTGTTCTCCTTGTTTGGTAATGGCTGCACCATTATCAGATACGAAAATCAAATCGTCTTCGATATGACTGAACATATCTACCAATGTATAAAGTGGTCGACCGGATGCGATGGCCACCTGGATGCCTTTTTCCTTTAAGGCGTGTACCTGGTCAGTAAAGTTCTCAGGGAGCTGACCCTTATCATTTAGCAAGGTGTTGTCCATATCAATGGCAATTAATTTAATATTTATCATGTAAATCCTCCAATTGGTATTTTTTACTAGCGAACTTTTTAGACTGTTATATAGCGCTTACAATTACTTTTAACTTAAAGATTACATCGTAAGACGGATGGCCAGTAAACTTATCTATGTTATATTATAACCATAAACTATTGAAAACGAAAATGAAAGGATGAATGCCCTTGGGTTGTTTAGGAAATTTAATTTGGATGATTTTTGGTGGGCTTATTTCTGCCATCTCTTGGTTCTTTATCGGCTGTCTATGGTGCCTAACGATTATTGGTATTCCCGTAGGCCTACAATGTTTCAAAATGGCCAAGTTATCATTAATGCCATTTGGTAAAGACGTTGTCCGTGAGGAAAGTGGCTTTGGGAGCTTGCTATGGAATATTCTATGGTTAATCTTTGGTGGTCTAGAATTAGCAGTCATGCACCTATTTGTGGGGGTTATTTTAGCTATTACCATTATCGGTATCCCATTCGCCAAACAACATTTTAAACTAGCCTTACTAGCCCTAGTGCCATTTGGTGCGCGAATCGTACCGTCAAATACACTTTACATGGATATAAGATAGTAGAATAATTATAGGAAAAAACTAGCCAGATACCTCTTGGCTAGTTTTTTTTAGGATAGAATGTCGGCAAAATCTAATTGGCCAATCACTTTTTCCAGACCATTTACGGGTGCTTCAACTAGGAAACCGCGTTTTCCGGCTGAAAAAATAATGGTCTCATAATTTTGAGCGGAGGCATCAATAATGGTTGGGAAGGCCTTCTTCATACCAATTGGAGAACACCCACCGTGAATGTAGCCAGTTAAGGGTTCAAGATCTTTCTGAGCAATCATATGAATATTCTTCTCGCCAACGGCAGCAGCGGCTAATTTTAGGTCTAACTCATGGTTAACAGGGACTAGGAAGACATAGTGGTCTTTTGATTTTCCGTGTGTGACTAGCGTTTTGAATTGTTGATCTGGATTAATGCCAAGGATTTCAGCAACTTCTTCACTAGAACGGGGCTTGAAATCTTCAGGAAGGGTCATTTCTGTATAGGGAATTTTTTGTTGGTCTAATTTACGGATTACATTGGTTTTTTTAGCTTTTGCCATAATACAACATCACTTTCTTTTATATTTTCATCCTTCGATTTAATTCTATGATTTAATCCTATTTTACACATCTATGTTTATTTTGCGAAAAAAAGCGATGGGGTAAAACAAAATGGGACGTGTGAGTAAATAGACAGGTTTGATCTGCGCGTGTGAGAAAATCTGACATTTTGCGTGATATTTCCTTTCCTTTTTTGATAATTTCAAGGTATACTTGTAACTATCTTGTGAAAGCATTAAAAACATATGAAGAAAGAAGTGAGGGAAAGCCATGATGAAGCATATAAAGCTATCATTTTCCGTATTTATTGTAAGTTTACTTACTATATTATTTTCAATCGCACCTGGTAAAGTTGAGGCAACTGAAACAGGTAATGGCGAAACTTATATTATTGCAACTGATACAACTTTTGCACCTTTTGAATTCGTAGATGATTCAGGTGAATTTGTTGGCATCGATGTAGATATTTTAGCAGCAATCGCTGAAGACCAAGGATTCGATTATGAATTACGTTCATTAGGTTTCGATGCAGCGGTTCAAGCTGTTGAAACAGGTCAAGCAGACGCGGTAATCGCTGGTATGTCAATTACTGAAGAACGTCAACAAACCTTTGACTTCTCAGAACCATACTATGAATCAGGTACTGCTTTTGCGGTATTAGACGATTCTGAATACCAATCATTAGAAGATTTAGAAGGTCAATCTGTTGCTGTTAAAACAGGTACGCAAGGGGCAACCATCGCAGCCGACTTAGCGGACCAATACGGTTTTACAGTGAATACTTTCGATGACTCGCCAAATATGTACCAAGATGTTATTTCTGGTAACTCAGCAGCAGCGGTAGAAGATTATCCAGTAATGGGTTACGCAATCGAATCAGGTGGTTTAAACTTACGATTCATTGGTGACAATTTTGAAGAAGCGCCTTATGGATTTGCTGTATTAGGTGGTCAAAATGCTGAATTACTTGAAATGTTCAACGCCGGTCTTGAAAACATCAAGGCTTCAGGTGAATATGATGACATTTTAGCTGAATACGGTGCTAGTCAAGAAGAAACATCTTCTTCATCAGAAACACCAGCAGCTGGTTCAGGTGAAACTTACACAATTGCAACCGATACAACTTTTGCACCATTTGAATTCGTAGACGAAAATGGTGACTTTACTGGTATCGATGTTGAATTATTGGATGCCATTGCAGCTAACCAAGGTTTCAACTACGAGTTGAAATCATTAGGGTTTGATGCGGCAGTTCAAGCGGTTGAGACCCAACAAGCAGATGCCGTAATCGCTGGTATGTCAATTACAGAAGAACGTCAACAAACATTTGACTTCTCAGAACCGTATTTTGATTCAGGGACAACATTTGCTGTTTTAGCGGATTCAGATATTGAATCATACGAAGACTTAGAAGGACAAAATGTTGCCGTTAAAACTGGTACGCAAGGGGCAACAATTGCCCAATCAATGGCCGACGAATACGGTTTTACCGTAACGACATTTGATGACTCTTCTAACATGTACCAAGATGTTATTTCTGGTAACTCATCGGCAGCGGTAGAAGATTATCCAGTAATGGCTTACGCGATTAACTCTGGTGGTTTGAACCTTAAAATTATTGGTGACCAATTAGAACCAGTATCTTATGGGTTTGCTGTTTTAGCTGGTGAAAACCAAGAATTACTACAAATGTTCAATGACGGACTAGCGGCTATTCAAGAATCTGGCGAGTATGACGAAATCGTTGGTAAATACTTGGGTGATTCTGAAGAAGGCGAAACAAGTTCTTCTAACGGCTTCTTAGCTCAATTAGCCAACAACTTCCCAGCCTTATTATCAGGTTTAGGAACAACCGTTTACTTAGCTATCGTATCATTAGTAATTGCGACAATATTAGGTATTTTCTTAGGATTGATGCGTACAAGTGGTAACGTTGTGCTATCAGGAATTGCGACAGTATATATCGACATCATGCGTGGGTTACCACTAATTGTAATGTCATTCTTCATCTACTTCGGTATTCCGCAAATGTTTAACATTACCATTTCAAGTAACTTGGCGGGTATCTTAACCCTTTCACTTAATGCAGCAGCCTACATGGGTGAAATCGTTCGTGGTGGTATCCAAGCCATTGATACTGGTCAAACTGAAGCAGCTCGAAGTTTAGGTTTAACAAACGGTCAAACAATGCGTCGCATCATCTTGCCACAGGCAGTAAAAGTGATGGTACCGTCATTCATTAACCAGTTCGTTATTACCTTGAAAGATACGTCAATCCTATCCGTAATTGGTATCGTAGAATTGACGCAAACAGGTCGTATCATCATCGCCCGCACTTACCAATCAGGTAGCATGTGGTTGATTGTTGGTTTGATGTACATCATCATCATTACGATCCTAACTAAACTATCAAACTATATTGAAAAACGTTATGTAGGTTCAAGAACTACACGCTAATAAATAAACGTTAATCATACCAAAAATCCAGGCACCTTTAACCGGGCAACCTGGATTTTTTTTTGATTTAAGTTGATGGAAACTAGGCTTCTTGAACGATGTTTTGTGGTTTACCGTCGATAAATGCTTTGGTGTTTTCAAAAGCAATTTGCGCCCTTAATTCCATGGCTTCGTCAGATAAGAAACCAACATGTGGTGTCAAAATAGCATTCTTAGCCGATAATAATGGGTAGTCAGCAGGCAATGGCGGTTCACCGTCAAAGACGTCAATCCCAGCGCCGGCTATTTTACCTTCATTCAATAAGTCTGCTAAGGCTGAATCATCAATAATCGGCCCGCGGGCAACGTTAATAATCACAGCAGATTCTTTCATCAAGCTTAATTTGTCTTTATTTAACAAGTGTCTTGTTTCATCATTTAAAGGCAAATGAACTGATACAATATCTGCGCTTTGTAATAATTCATCCAGTTCAACTAATTCCACGCCTAAGTCTTTGGCTTCTTGCTTTTCAGATCGGTTGTATCCGATTAAATCAGCACCGAACGCTTTAAATAATTTGGCCGTTTCAAGGCCAATATGACCAGTACCGACGATACCAACCGTTTTTCCTTTGATTTCACGCCCTTGGAAGGGACCTTGGAAGTTGGCATTACGAATGTCGTCGTTACCCTTTGTGATGGCGCGGAATAGGTCTAAAGTCAAACCTAAAGCCAATTCAGCAACCGCTGTTGTTGCATATCCTGAAGCATTGGCGATGGCGATCCCTTTATGCTTACTTGCTTTGCTGTTAACATGGTCGAAACCAGTGAAGGCGACGTTGATAAATTTTGTGTTTTCTAAACGCTCGATCACTTCAGCCGGGAAGGGATTATTGGCAATCATGACAATATCAGCGTCTTTAGACCGTTCATAAAGTTCGTTTGGATCAGTTGTTTTGTCAGGGTAATAGGTAAATTCTTGACCCGCGTCAATCAGCGGTTGGGCCAATTCGTTAATGCGGGCTTCTGGTACGCGTAATGGTTCTAGTAAAGCAATCTTCATGGAATCTTCCTTTCAACATTTAATTATACAATCGATTCTTACTTTCACTATAAGGCATAAAGGCTTTTAATTCAAACAGTTGACACCCGGAAATAGTATGAGAAAATTTAGGAAAAAGGGGTAGGTGTGTGACATGATTTTACTAGGATTGGAAATTACATTTACATTTGCTAGCGATTCGCTGAAAGACAAACGCCGAATCCTACAAAGTATGATGAAAAAAGTATCCGCCAAATACGGTGTTTCAGTTGCAGAAACTGGAGACCAAGACGTCATCAACCAGGCTATTCTTGGCATTGGTATTGTGTCAAATTCATACGGTTTTGCGGAGAAGATGCTCAATCAAGCTGTTGACTTTTGTGAAGCCAATTATCCCATTGAAGTCATCCAACAAGATTGGTATGAATAGCTTTTTAGAGGCGGTCTTGAATAATCTTGTCTAGGGCTTGAATAAAATGATAACGGTCTTCTGCAGTAAAGGGTTTAGGCCCCTTCGTCCGCATCTTGGCTTTTCGCATCTGTTGACTTTCATACCGCTGGCGGAGCAGTTGGTCGATATTCATGTCGGTATAAATCATGCCAGAATGGTGGATGACCGTCGCTTTTGCCAGAGCTAATGACGCTAGGCCGTAATCTTGGGTGACCACAATATCCCCGGCACTGATCATGGATAGGATTTTAAAATCGGCCGAGTCAGCACCTCTTTCCACATAGACTGTTTCCACGTGGTCAGCGACTGGCTTTTTTGAAAAATGGTCAATCGAGGTTACTAAAACGACTGGTAAATCATATTTTTTCGCCAATTGAATAGTTTCTTGTTTAGTGGGACTACCGTCACCGTCGATAAAGATTTTCATCAAAACATCCTTTCTATCATTAACTAATGGGAAAATAAAACGTATAATATAGTGTAGACAAAATAATGCGCAATTAAGGTGTAAAATCACCAGTAAATAAGGAAGTGGCAGTATGGCTTACAATAGAACATCTGGTCAACAACGACCGCATATGGGCAAGTCAATCATCGGTTTTCCAAAAGATTATGTCATGATCGATATCGAAACAACCGGTTTAAAACCAAGTAACGACGAAATTTTAGAATTATCAGCTATTCGGATTCGTGACCACCAGATGGACCGGACTTTTTCAACCTTGGTCCAACCCAACCGACCAATTTCAGGATTCATCACCAATTTAACTGGCATATCCAATCATATGGTCATGACCGCACCGCCAATTGAACAGGCTATGCCCGAATTCTTAGATTTCATCCAAGAAGATATCATTTTAGGCTACAATGTCAACTTCGACTTGAGCTTTATTTATGATACAGCAGTAAACCTTTATAATTTCCCCGTGAGAAACGACTACCTGGACGTGCTAACCATCGCCCGTAAATTAGTAACAGAAACACCCAACCATAAATTGGGGACTATGGCCCAATTCTACGGCATTTCATACGAGGGCGCTCACCGGGGATTAACAGACTGCTATATTACGGTAGAAGTGTACAACCAACTCTTCAACCAAGCTAAGCAAGTCTATCAAAGTGAACAAGACTTCAAGAATGATTTCTACCGCCGTGCCTATCCAAAACAAATTAAAGTAGAGGACTTAAAGGCAGAAACAAGTGACTTTAATCCTATGCATCCCTTATTTAATAAGACAATCGTTTTTTCAGGGGACTTAGATAATATGTCCCGTGAAGAAGCCATGCAATCTAGTTTGAATAAGGGGGCTATTTTAGGTAAGTCAGTGACCCTTAAGACAGATTACCTTATTGTCTCACAATCTGATTTAAATAAGCAGAAGAAAACAAGTAAATTTAAAAAAGCTGAAGAATACGCTAATCGCGGCGAAAAAATTAAAATTATTTCGGAAAAATTTTTCAAACAACTCTTGGAAATGGAGTAGGGCTAATGCAATGAGGATGCAAAAAGAGCTGTGACATCATCAGCACAGCTCTTGATTCAAAAGATTAGCCTTTGGGACTATGACGTTGAATAATATCATCGTATTTTTCAACCAGTTCATGACCGCGTTCAGTTGTTTGATAAGCGATCATAGGCATTTGCGGTGCTAAATCTTTTTCATTGATTTGATCTTGCACATATTTCACCAATTCATCTTTCTTCATAGAAGAATAGCCCGATAAGCCAGCATTTTTAAGGATTTTTTTCAAAGTCCCGGCATTCACTAAATACAAAGTTTCCTTGGCTGACATTTGGTAAGCTAGACCTTCTTCAATAAAATTGTCCAAGGCATCTAAAGCATGAATGCCGTAAATGTATTCGAAATAGCGAGGGATAGCTGACTCAGTTGAAAAAGTCCCCAAATCAAGACGCCATAATAAAATAATGTGACCAGGTAATAAGCCTTCTTCCGTCCGTTCCATATTTCGTTTAGGGACTAGATGTTCTTTTTGAACATCCAGTTTATCCATAAAGGTATCAAAATCACGGTCTGGATTGATATAAGGCATTTCAGGGTAGTCTTTGTAAAGTTTTCTTATCGTATCTAAGTTGGCCATAAAATCTCCTTTTGTCATGTTTCTCTTTAATCTTAGTATAGTTTGCGAAGGAAACTTACACAAGTATATTGAGGAAAGTGCCATCTGTTATTGTGACTAATTAAAATAAAGCAGAAATAAGCAAGAGCATGGAGGATGTATATGGAAGTAGCACCTATAGGTTGGATAGAAACGGCTTTTGTAGAAAAGTTCGGCATTCCGAGACAAAGTATGGTTGTGCCACAAGTAAAGGGAATGATTCAATTTTATCCACCTTTCAATCAAATTGAATATTTTAAAGGGATTCAATCCTTTGATTACTTGTGGTTAGTTTGGCATTTTTCAGCACAAAAGGGTCGGGCCAACAAAGCAACTGTCAGACCACCTCGTTTGGGTGGGAATGAACGGGTAGGTGTCTTTGCTTCAAGGTCGCCGTACCGACCAAATCCTATCGGCCTGTCTTCAGTGAAATTAGAAAAAGTTCATATCGATGGGGCTGGAAAAGTGTCTTTAGAAGTATCTGGTGTTGATTTAATGGATAAAACACCTATTTTAGATATCAAACCCTATGTCAAAACAGACATCCATGAAGAAGCTAGGGCTGGTTTTACAGATGATATAGCTTGGCAACCATTGACAGTCGATATGCCTGAAGCGGTGACTGCGGGGTTACCAGAATATTTACTTACCCAACTGCAAGCCGTTTTAGCTCAAGACCCGAGACCTAGAACCCAAGATAATCCTGATAAAGTTTACGGCATGCGTTTTGATGCTTATGATGTACATTTTACAGTCAAAAGTGGTATTTTAAGGGTAGTAAAAATCACTGAACAGGCAGAATCATAGGAGGTTGACGATGAAATTTATTCAATATTTCCAGGTAAATTCAAATGACATGCAAGTCGGTATCCTGAGTGACTTAGGAATTATCGACATCAGAGAAGCAAGTGAAACATTAGGTATCCAAGTCCCAAACCAACTGAAGACTATTATTGAAGGGTCATACAAGGACCGTATTCAACAAATTCTAGACTACTATACCCACCATGCCCACGAAGTAACCTTTGTGGACGCGGACACCATTGTCTATGCGCCAGTTATCCATAATCCTGAGAAAATAATTTGTGTGGGCTTAAATTATCATGACCATGTGAGTGAATCGAAAATCTCTGATGATCCAGAAGAACCCGTGTTATTTTCAAAATTTAATAACGCCTTAGCCAGCCATCATCAGGTCATCCCATTGAATAAACACGGCGAACAATTCGATTATGAAGGGGAATTAGTAGTCGTAATTGGCAAAACAGCTAAAAACATTTCTCATTCCGAGGCCCTAGATGCCGTATTTGGCTATTCTATAGCCAATGATGTATCCGTTCGTGACTTACAGTTTAAATCAGGTCAATGGTTACTTGGTAAAACCAATGATTTCTCTACACCCGTTGGTCCCTATTTAACGACTAAAGATGAAGTGGACATCAACAATTTAGTCATTAAGACATACCGTAATGGTGCAGAAGTTCAATCAGCTAGTACCAAGCAAATGATTTTCAAGGTAGCTGAGATTGTGTCCTATATCTCAGAATACATGACCTTACAGGCAGGGGATATCATCTTAACAGGTACACCTTCAGGGGTAGTATTAGGTTATCCAGAAGATCAACAAGACTGGCTTAAAACAGGCGATGAAATTTCGATTGAAATTGAAGGATTAGGTCGTTTAACCAATAGCTTTGAAATAGAAGGATAAGAGAAATATATAGAAATTTGAGAGATGTAAGTATGTCAATATAGTACTTTACCTCTCTTTTTTATACAATGCCCGATGGTATCGCTTTATTGACGATGACATTTAAAGTATAATTAGAATATAAAAAGAGAAGGAGTTGTATATTATGGTATGGATTATTGTCATTGCTATAATCGTTATATTAGTTGTGTGGGGGATTGGAGCCTACAATAACTTCGTACGTTCCAAAGAAATGGTATCAAATGCCATGGCGCAAATTGCAGCACAAGTAGAATCTCGTTGGGATGCCTTAACCAATTTGATTTCAGCAACCAAACAATATCAAACACATGAACACGATACCTTAACCAAAATCGTTGAATCACGTTCGAATGTTTCACGTAACTCCTCTGTTAGTGATGTGGAAAAAGATGATGCAGCTTTCAACCGTGCATTACGTTCAATTGATGTAGTAGTGGAACAATATCCGAATTTAAAAGCTTCGGACGTTTACCAATCAACAATGAATTCTGTAAATACTTATGAAAACAATGTACGTCAGTCACGTATGGTCTTTAATGACACTGTTACTAAATACAATCGTTTAATTAAAACTTTCCCGAATTCTGTTATTGCTGGATTTACAGGATTTACACCAGAAGAATACTTTGAAAATTCAGCAGAAAAAGCGGAGATGCCACAATGGTAAAAACACATCAAAAAGCTATTGAGATAATCATAGCCTTTGGTGCGTTGGTTTTATTTTGGGTAGCACCCCAATCAGTATTGGCGAATGAGATTAATTCGATCGATGTAGATGTAACTTTACAATCTGATGGATCAGCCTTAATCCATGAAACTTGGGACATGAATACTGATGAGGGAACTGAGATTTATAAAGGTTTGAATCTTAAAGATGTTCAGAATATCTCTAATTTTACAGTTTCAATGGATGGAAAGCCTATGGATCAACAATCATCTTGGGATATTGATGATAGTTTTGACCAAAAAGCAGGTACCTATGGGCAAAACACGAATGAACTGAATTGGGGGATTACTGAATACGGGCAACACACATACGAGTTGTCATATGAGATTTCAAATTTTGTTACACAAACATCAACGGATCAAATGGTCTATTGGCAGTTTATTAACTCAGACCTATCGCCATCTCCGGAAGCTGTGTCCGTAGAAATTTCCTCAGATGTACAAACAATGAATTATGAAGATAACCGCATTTGGGGGTTTGGTTACAAAGGTAATATTGATATCAAAAGCGATGGTGTCGTACAAACAGAATCGACTGAAGCTTTAGGGTCAAACAACTATGTAACGATTCTATTGCGTATTCCAGATGGAACCTATCCAACTGACTTCGTCATTGAAGATAGGACATTTGATTCATTTGTAGAGCAAGCATTTGAGGGGTCATCTTATAACTATGAAGATTATGATCCTAATGCTACTTATGAAGAAATCCAAGAAATGGATGGGGCAAATGAAGCCGATACTTCAACCTCAACATCTACTAAGGTCATCCTTGGTTTAGCAGCAGCCGCTGGTATTGGTGGACTTGGTGCGGGTATCTGGGGGATTTCTCGTTACGCTTCTGACCAACGGAAATACCGAGAGTATTATCCAACCATGAAAACTATGGAAAAACGTACGCAAGGAGAATATTACCGTGAAGCGCCAACTGAAGATGTATTCCAACTTTATGTGATTTTATCCCAATTAATCGATAACAAGAGTGAATTGCGGCAAAACTATATGACGGCAGGGATATTATACCTGGTAAAAAATGGTTATATCACAGTGCGTGAAGAAGAAATTGATGGCATCCTAAGATCGAAAGATCAAGCTGTTATCTATGTTCAATCAGACAAGGCGCCAACCGGCCCATCAGCACGATTGTTTAAATTGATGCAACGTGTTGCTCAAAAAGACGGCCGTGTTGAACAAAAAGCCTTCTCTAAATATATAGAAAAGAATTACAAGAAAATTGAGGCCTATGAACGAGCCTTAGATTCTTATTCATCAGATTATTTGGAAGAAAATGGTTACACTTTTGTCGGCTTAACAGCCAAATCACGTCGTGAAAAAAGCGACTTAGATATCGCCCATGAAGTGGCAGGTGTCGCTTATACAGATAAAGGCTTTGAGTTACGCGATAATATCGTGAAATTCAAAAACTATCTGTTAGACTTCTCATTACTAAATGAGCGTCAAACGAATGAAGTTGCCTTATGGGATGAATTAATGATTTATGCGGGTGCTTTTGGTATTGCTGATGAAGTGGAAGAAGAATTCCGTAAGATTTATCCTGAATATGCTGAAATCTCAACCTACTCAGATGCGCCATTCTTCTACTATGCGTACTATGGTTCAATGCTTAACAGATCTTATTCAGACGGTCATAGCGCTGCAACAGCTTCTTCATCATCTGGTGGAGGTGGCGGTACCAGCTTCGGTGGTGGTGGCGGTTCCTTCGGTGGAGGTGGCGGCGGCGGTGTTCGCTAGTCTGTCACGATATAAATGCGAACAATAATTGTATTAGCCAACTAGACTCGTTTTAGTTGGCTTTTTATTTGCGAATGATTTCAAACATTCATACCAGGATTTCCAATAATATAACTTATTATCCTTAATTATGTGTAAGGTTTAGCCAAATTAAAAAATGAATGTCTAATAATTAAGGAATGGATAAATTTCCAAGATTTTTCTCTTGAAAGTTAATTTAGTTATTTCTGGCTGATCAATCGTGGTATATTGATTATAATGAGTATTTATGTCAAGACAGGGCTTTTTAAAAATTTCAAGGAAATATTTTTAATTAGGCATATTATATAGATTATGGAATACAGGAGGATAGCATGATTGTAAATGTCTTAGCAAATATGGCAATTGTTTTTATGGATATTTATTTAGTTTGGCGCTGGCGATATGGTATTGAGGAAAGACGAAATCCCATCAACAACCGTAAACTCTTTATTAGTTTACAAACGGCAGCGGGTTTTTGCTTGATGATGTCATCCTTTCTCGTTGAAGGTGTTCGTTTTGACTTTAGGTCGGTACTATTCGCCTATACCATGGTATATTTGGATAAGAAAATTGCCTATCCGACAATGGTGCTGGTTGCGATTGGTCGTTTTTTCTTTGGTGACTTAACCTTGTCCAGTTTAAACCTCTTGATGGTCTTAGTCTATATTTTGCTCAGTTTAGGTGTCTTTGACCGTATTAAAGCCAAGTATTCAGAGTTCTTCCAACTATGGTTGTTAGCGATGATGGCTATTTTCATTACTACGCCAATATCCATCATTCGATTAGAAGATCCCGCCCAAGTATTTTCATCTTTACTATTGCTAGCTGTTTTGTCATCGGCATTCATATACGTTTCTTACCAGTTCACCAACGATCTAGACAAACTCTACCAAACCTCAGTGCATGACAGTTTAACGACCCTCTATAACGCCCGAAAATTAGAAGAAGACCTTAGGAAAATTTCAGAAAATAATGATCCCTATTCCCTATTAGTTCTTGATATTGATAATTTCAAAAAGTTAAATGATACCTATGGTCATCTTGTGGGCGATAGGGCACTTAAAGAAATAGGCACCGTGTTAAATAATTTAAAGTCCGATTTATTCGATTATTACCGGTATGGTGGGGAAGAATTCGTGGCTTTAGTATTTGACGAGACGGGACAAAAGACGCTGGATTTAGCTGAATCTATCCATGAAAGGGTTGCTGAATTGCCACTATTTAGTGAAGAAGGCGACCCCTTGAAGATTACGGTGTCAATTGGTGTGGCCCATAGAAAACCGCATGAAGACATGAAAATTACCTTATTGCGGGCTGACCAAGCCTTATATCAAGCGAAACACCGAGGGAAGAACCAGACGGTGAGCGCTATAAGTGAGTTGAGTGTTGATTAATTGATTATTTTCAACTAGAACTTTCATATTTTTTAGCTTTCAACGATGATTCTCAGCCCAAAGATTGATACAATACATATTATCTAATAGTACAATGGATTGGTCTTATTGAACTGTCTAGTAAAAAATGGAATTGAAAGAGGAGAATAAATGAATAATAAAAAAGATGCCGTCTTTTCGGCAGATTGGTTTATCCGTGTTCTGAAGGGTGCAGCTGTTGGGATAGGAGGCATTCTACCAGGTCTTTCAGGTGGTGTCCTAGCTGTGATTTTCGGTTTGTACGATCAAATAATTAACTTTTTAGCTAACATTACGGAAAACTTCTGGAAAAATGTGCGTTACTTTATTCCAGTTGGGATTGGTTTCTTAATAGGAATATTGGTATTTTCAATTTTCGTTGAAAAAGCTTTTGGACTTTACGCAGCTATTTTTATTACCTTATTTATCGGTTTCGTAGTGGGTACATTACCATCACTATTTAAGTCTGCTGGAAAAGAAGGGCGCAGTACATCTGACTTAACCTTGCTTGCAGTGACTGCAGTCATCATTTTCTTAATCATGTACTTTGGAGGTCAAGGGATTACACAAGTACAACCTTCTTTTATCGCTTGGGTATTATCAGGTGCTTTGATTGGTTTAGGGGTTATTGTACCGGGGATGAGCCCATCAAACTTCTTAATCTACTTTGGTTTGTATGACAAAATGGCCGCTGGTATTGCAGCCCTTGATTTTTCAGTCATTATTCCGTTAGGTTTAGGTGGGTTACTGTGTGTCATTGGTTTAGCGAAGGTTGCTGAATGGGCCTTTAAACATTACTACTCTAAAATGTACCACTTTATTTTAGGGACTGTAATTGGTTCATCGATTGCATTATTCCCAACACAAGTATTCCCAGGTTTCTCAGCTGAAGGTTTAGCAAATTCTGGTTTATCATTCATGAGCACATTGATTTGGTGTGTGATTGCCTTTGTATTAGGGACAATCTTCTCATTATGGTTCTCTAAAATTGAAGAAAAATATTCAAATGACTAAATCGTCTAAAAACAGGCACTTCCTTTTGTGGGGAGTGCCTGTTTCGTTTTACGGATAATAATTTATTTTGTATAATGAACTTATAAGAAAACGAATTTCTAGGGAAGGGAGTGATTTGAATGAATAAACGGCATGAAGTATTTGAACAGCAGATAAATAAGGTGTCGGACTTATATCTAGATTATCAGAACAACCCATTTTCCGATGAACTAGTCCACGATTTGCGTGTTTCAATTCGAGAATTACGTGGTCTACTTAACTTTATAAAAAAACGTATGGACAAAGACCATTATAACAAGTTGAACCAGCAATTGGGTGCAGCAGCGCGCGTATTTGGGCCCCTTCGTGAATTGGATGTGCTTTATGAATATTGCGAAGATTATGCAGTAAATCATCCTGAAACCAGCGAGGCTTATTACCAGCTGTTTAACACCTTCGTTAAAGAACGTCGGATAGAAATGAACCGGACTTTTAATAAGGGCAATAGCGCCACCATTCAGCAGGCTATTGAGGATGCGAAAGAAATCCTTGAACTCGACCTATTTAAAAATAAGAAAGACTGGAAAAAGTATACGCTTAAGCGCCTGAAAAAGAAGGATAAAAAATTGCGATACGCCTTTAAGACAGTGGATATTTCTGACTACGAGGTAGTCCACGAAATTAGAAAGAGTGCCAAGAAGGTGCGGTATGCTGCCACTTACTTCGACGATACGGTTTCTAAAGACTTAAACCAATACAGAAAAGACGCCAAGGCCATTCAATCTGAATTCGGTGAAATTACAGATGCGCATGTCAATTATGATTTACTGACAGCATACAAAGATAAAGTGAAGGATGAAAATGTGCGTGATTTATTAAATCAAATTCGCGATAATATCGAAAGCGCGGAATAGATTTAAGAATAAGATAATACACAAAAAGCAGTTGGATTTTCCAACTGCTTTTTGTGATTTTTTGCTATTTGAAAGTATGTAGCGCCTTGCACCCTCATTCAAAATCGGGATCGAGCGACTCGCACCTTACATAGTCGAATTTAAAATGTCAGACTTCGCTGACATATCACCAAATCCTTCAATATCTTTCAGATCTCGTAGGATTGGTTACAGTACGGCTAGTCTAGGCGACATTTTTACCATCCTATTTAAAATCTTTCGTTTGCGTATCTTGTCAAGAAGGCTTTTGTTCTTTCTTGTTTCGGGGTATCGATGACCTCTTTGGCTGGACCTTGTTCGACGATGACACCTTTGTCCATGAAGACGATATTGGTTGATACGTCACGGGCGAAGGCCATTTCGTGGGTTACAACGATCATTGTTAGACCTTCTGTTGCTAATTGGGTCATTGTTTCCAATACTTCCCCAACCATTTCTGGGTCAAGGGCAGATGTAGGCTCATCGAATAGTAAGACTTCTGGGTCCATTGAAAGGGCACGGGCAATCGCGACACGCTGTTGTTGTCCACCAGATAGTTGCTCAGGGCGGGCGTCACGGTAAGGTGCCATACCGACTTTTTCAAGGTTCTTAAGGGCAACTGCTTCTGCTTCAGCCTGACTACGACCTAAGATTTTACGTTGGCCAACTGTACAGTTTTCTAGGGCTGTACAGTTTTTAAATAGGTTGAATGATTGGAATACCATACCAACTTGGGTACGGTATTTATTAATGTTCATTTTCTTCCCGTTTAAAATCGATTGGCCGTGGTATAAAATGTCGCCGCCAGTTGGTTCTTCAAGTAGGTTTAAGCAACGTAGTAGGGTAGATTTACCTGATCCAGATGAACCAATAATAGAGGTTACTTGTCCTGGGCGTACTTGGAAGTCGATATCACGTAGGACCAAGTTTTCCCCAAAACGTTTTTCTAAATGTTGTACATTTAAGATTAATTGATCTTGGTTTTGCATGTCATTTTCCTCCTATTGTTCTCTTTGACCGTTGATTACTGTATTCGTGCTAGATTCATAGACATGGTAAGTCTTTTTGCCTGCCATACGATTTTCGATAAAATTCAAGACACGAGTTGTTGTAAAAGTTAAGACAAAGTAGATAATCGCTGTAATTAGGAATGTTTGGAAGGTTAGGTAAGTTGAACCTGCAGCTGATTTCGTTACAAAGAATAACTCAGTTACTGCGATAACATTCAATACAGAAGTATCTTTAATATTGATTACAAATTCGTTACCTAAAGCAGGTAAGATTGACCGAATAGCTTGTGGCAAAACGATTGTCGTCATTGTTTGGTAGTGGTTCATACCAATGGCACGAGCGGCCTCAGTTTGGCCTTTATCCACTGAGGTAATCCCACCACGGATCACTTCGGCAAGATAAGCACCAGTATTAATCGACACAATTAGTAAGGCTGCAAACATAGTAGACATTTGGAAATTGAAGAATAGTCTTGAACCATAGAAAATCATCATAGCTTGTACCATCATTGGTGTACCACGGAAGATTTCAATGTAGGCAGCAATCACAAAGTCGAATAATTTATAGAAGAAGTAGGCAACTGGTTTTTGATCGCGACGAACGATTAATGAACGGTAGATAGCAATCAATAAACCAATGACAAATCCCATAATTGTCGAGCTTAACGCGATAAACATAGTGTTACCAGCACCAGTTAGGAATTGGGAACCGTAAGTATCCCAAATGCCCGCAACTTCAGACCAGAAACCAGCACTTTCACCGCGCTCGTTCAAGTTCACCATATCTTCCATTAATTGGTCACGGTCAGCGGTTGGAATAGTTGCTAAGGCTTGGTTCATAATGTCTGTTAATGGAGAATCTTTTCTGGTTGCAACAGCAATATCAGAAGTGACTTCACCTAAGTTAAAGCCTTGGCCCTCAGCAAACTCAACGTATGTTAAGTCAGGGTTAGCAGCTACAGCAGCCATGGCACCTGGTTTTTCAGATACATAGGCGTCAACTGAACCAGCAGTTAAAGCTGTAATCATCGTTGGGAATGAATCTAAGGCAGTGGCTTGGGTTACGTCAGTAATTTGCGGAATTAAATCATAATGGAATGTATTTAATTGACCAGTAACAGTTGTGCCAGCGAAATCTTCTAGAGATTTAGCATCTGCGTATTCACTGTCAGCCATAGTCACAAGAACGATATCTGAAGAATAGTAAGAATTTGAGAAGTCCATTTGTTGTAGACGTTCTGGTGTTGGTGACATACCGGCAATAATCACGTCTATCATGCCAGATTCAAGTGCGGGTGGTAGACCGTCCCACTCTAACTTAACAATTTCAAGTTCTAAACCTAGTGAATCAGCTAGACGTTTAGCGATTTGTACGTCATAACCGTTTGCATATTCACCGTCAGAGTTTGAAATAGGGACTGCACCGTCCGCGTCAGATGTTTGCGACCAGTTGAAGGGCGCATAGTTGGCTTCCATCCCAACTCGTAGGACGCCTTCTGTGTCTAAACCTTCAGCTAATGCTTCTTGGTCAACCTCAATTGTTGTGCCGACCTCACTCGCTTCAACAAAAGCGGATGTTGGGCCAACGATGGCAAATACGATGGTCAAAATAGCAATCAAAGCTTTTTGCCAAGTGTTACTTACTTGATGATTTTTCATAATAATACCTCCCGAAAATAATAAAAAGCCTCTACAGCAATAAATTGCAATAGAGGCTTCCCTTTGTACGCAGTTAGACTATGACTAGTCTTTCAGTCGTCACTCCTAGGATAGCGCATCACTTGGTTAAGTGACAGTCATAAACATTTTTTGTTTATGCCCAATACTTTAACTTGGGGTTAAAATATTTCGGCGAATATTCCTTTCCATACTTTCAACGCTCCCGCTCGGGTATGTACTGATAAGCTCCGCACCTCTATCTCAATATATCGTATCTCATCATACACGAAGAATAATGACTTGTCATGAAAATCTGATTAAATCTTTCATGATAGCTTAAAATCATTGCAATTTTTCTATCTTTTTTGATCATTAAAAGCAGATAGTGGCTAGGTCTAGCCATTATTCGGGATAAATGGTAAAATATCTAAGATTATGAAAGCTAGGTGGAACGAAAGTCGTTAAGACGCGACCTTTCTATTGCATCTATAAACATTTAACGCACAGTAAAAAAAGTTGGAGTGACAAATATGTCGAATGAAGAAAAAAACAGAGTAATAGCGAAATTGGGCTATCACAAATTCACCATCAAGAGTCATAAAACAAGTGAACATATTCAACAAGTGAGCCGTGATATCAACCAATTACTTGCTGATATCAGTAAAAAGAATCCCAATATGTCAATGGAAGAGATGGCTTTATTAGTAGCGTTAAACATCCAATCTGATAATGTGGATTTACAAGCACAAATGGCTGTAAAATCTAAAGAAAATGCCGATTTAATGGTCCGTGTAAAATCAATGGAGCAAACCATGGGCACGTTGGTGAAAGAAATTGCTGAAATAGAAAAAGAAAAGATGCGTGAAGCACAAGAAAAAACGCAACCGCAAACACCATCAAAAGCCAAGACGAACCAGGGACATGCTAAGGCGCTAGCTAAAAGACCAGCGCAAACAAAAGCAAGTGGAAAACAAACACTGACACAGGCTGACCTAGATAAAGAAATTCCTGAAATTAGCCAACCAAGTTTGAAGTCTAGTGTGAACACAGCCTCAAAACAATTGGGTCGTTTGCGTCAAACACCAAGATCATAGGCTATTGATAGAAAATATGGATACCAACGGGAGGAAAGCATGACAAGTTTTTTGATTTTATTATTTTTTACACTTAGTATAGGCGTTGGTGTCTATCGAGGGGCTATACTGCAAGGCATTCATTCTATAGGCCTATTAGTCGCGTATTTGTTTGCCGTTTTGTTCTATCAAAATCTAGTTGACCTTGTAACCTTATGGGTGCCTTATGTAGGTTTTGATATTGAAAATACCTTTGTCTATTATCCAGTAGCTTTATTACAAAATATGGATATCATTTACTTTAGATTAGTTGCCTTGTTAGCAATTATCTTGCTTGTCTGGATTGTTACTAAATTAATTGCTTTTGGCTTAAGAGACTTAAAATTTAAAGAAATGGATATTCAATGGAACGGCATTTTGGGCGGCCTATTTGGCTTCTTCTCAGCTTGGTTCTGGTCATTCTTTATTTTGATGTTTATGTCAGTTTTAACCTTTGAAGGGGTGCAAACAGCCTTATCCAATTCTTCAGTCGCCGACTTCATTATCTTGAATACCCCAATTTTATCTGGTCAAGTATTCAATATCCTACTACAAGGACTAGGCAACTTACCATTTTAACAACGTGCAAATATATGCCTTTGCGCACTGCGCAATTATGGCAATTCATATGGCTGTGATAATTGATCACGGCCTATTTCCTACTTAAGACGCCTTTTATATTCATTACTGATAACAATCGAAGGAGGACACATTTTGAATCCTAAAATATTTCAAACCTTAGAATTTGAGAAAATACAACAACAAGTAGCAAAAGAAACCCGAACTGAAATCGGAAAAATCCAAGCTTTAAATTTAAAACCCAGTGCAGAAGCGGAAGAAATCGAGCAAGCCTTACAAAGTGTTGACGATTTAAAACGCTTGTTTGAATTAGACAAACGGATCCCAGTCAGCCAACTAATCAACGTAAAACCATTCTTAAAACGATTGGATATTGGTGCCGACTTAAACGGGAAAGAATTGGCTGCAGTAGGCCGGGTCTTACGGGCATCTGGTGAAGTTTCTACCTTCTTTAGCAAACTAAAAGAAGCAAAAGTAGAATTAATGCAATTGTATGAAATTGCAGATGACTTTATTGACATGCGGGATTTGATGCGTAAGATGCAAAATGCAATTGCAGATGATGGGTCAGTTTATGACAATGCCTCGTCAACTTTACATGGCTTAAGACAAGGAATCAAACGCGAAGAAGCGGGTATCCGTGTCAAACTAGACCAAATAATCCGGTCTAATAAGGCTTCTTATTTAAGTGAGGCCATCATCACCATCCGGAACAACCGCTTTGTAATTCCGGTTAAACAAGAATACCGTAACGCTTTTGGTGGGGTAGTTCATGACCAATCGTCATCAGGACAAACATTGTACATTGAACCGCAAACAGTTTTAGATGCAAATAACCACTTGCGGTCCCTGCAAGTCCAAGAAGACGAGGAGATTAGACGGATTTTCCAAGAGTTATCTACAGAATTAGCCCCTTATACCAGTGAAATTGCTGAAAACAATCAACGTCTTGGGGATATAGACTTGATTCAAGCTAAATTCTTCTATGCCCGTGAAATTGGGGCCAACCGACCGATTTTAGCAAATGGATCTGAACGCATTGACCTAAAAGAGGCGAGACATCCTTTATTAGACCGCAAAACAGTTGTCGCTAACGATATTCATTTTAGCCATGAATATAATATGATCGTCATTACCGGGCCAAACACCGGTGGTAAAACCATTACCTTGAAAACAGTCGGTCTACTGCAATTAATGGCTCAATCAGGCTTATATATTACTGCCAAGGCAGATTCTCGGGTAGAAATCTTCAAAGAAATATTTGCGGATATTGGTGACGAGCAGTCCATTGAACAAAGTTTATCCACCTTCTCAGGACATATGACGAATATTATCCGTATTGTTGAGGCTGCAGATGAACATTCGCTAGTTTTAATCGATGAGTTGGGTTCTGGTACCGACCCTCAAGAAGGGGCAGCCATCGCCATCGCGGTACTAAACCGTTTTGCCTTCCTAAACGCCCGCGTATTGGCCACTACCCACTATCCGGAACTGAAAACGTACGCTTACGACCATCCTGGGGCCATTAATGCCTCGATGGAATTTAACGAAATCACCTTGGAACCAACCTATCAATTGCTGATTGGGGTGCCAGGTCGCTCTAACGCCTTTGATATCTCCCAACGACTAGGTTTACCAGTTGAAATGGTGGATGAAGCACGTTCTTATATCCAGGAAGATAGCCAAAATCTCAACGAAATGTTGCTTGATTTAGAAGCCCAACGTCACGAATACGAAGACTTATCAGCCGAAGCCGCCAAAGACTTAGCCGATGCTGAAAATCTTTTAAATGATTTGAAAAAGGCACAAGCTAGACTAGAAGCCGACAAACAAACCTATATGAACCGGGCCCGTAAAGAAGCCAATCAATTGGTAGAAGACACCAAGGCAAAAGCCGATGCCATTCTGGCGGAGATCCGGGAGTGGCAAATCAACCATCCAACCATTGGTAATATCAAAGAACATGAGATGATTGATCGTCAAAGCGCCTTGTCTAACTTAACGCAAGAGGAACAGCTAAAGAAAAACAAAATCCTTCAAAAAGCCAAGAAAAATAAAGAGCGAAAAGCCAGCTTTGAAGTGGGCGATGAAGTGAATGTTCTAACCTACGGGCAACGTGGTACCTTGGTTGAGAAACGTGAAAAGGACTGGGTTGTTCAGATGGGTATGCTGAAGATGGAAGTGGCTGAAAAAGATTTAACTTTAGTTGATGAGAAACCGAAGAAAGAGAAAAATCATCGGGCTGGACTCAAAGCAAGTAAGGCTAAATCAGTCAATACGAGTCTAGATTTACGTGGTGAACGGTATGAGGAAGCCATGATTCGACTAAACAATTTTATCGATTCGGCCTTATTAGCCGGGCATGGTCAGGTCACCATTATCCATGGTCACGGCACAGGTGCCTTAAGACTGGGTGTTCAAAAGGCCTTGAAGAACCATCCACGGGTTGAATCCTTTGAATTCGCACCTTATAACATGGGTGGTAATGGGGCGACAATCGCTAAATTTAAAGGCTAAATTGGTAAAAAGCAGATAAATGTTCAAATTGGTCAGACAATGCTATAATGATGAAGAATAAAAATGAGAGGGGTAATATAAATGGTTAAAGCTATTACAGATGCAGAATTTAAAAATGAGACTGAAGAAGGCGTTGTATTAATTGACTTTTGGGCTACTTGGTGTGGTCCTTGTCGTATGCAATCACCAATCGTTGAAACTTTAGATGATGAAATGGGTGACCAAGTTAAGTTCACCAAAATGGATGTGGATGATAATCCAGAAACAGCACGTGAATTTGGTATTATGTCCATCCCAACATTAATGATCAAGAAAGACGGTCAAGTTGTTGAGCAATTAGTTGGTTATACGCCAAAAGAAAATCTAGAGCAAGTATTAAACCAATACTTATAATCTAAAATAAAGAAAGCGGCCGGGAAAATTCTCGACCGCTTTCTTTATTTGCTTAAGTCTATTGTTACAGGGCAAACTTTACTCATCAGTCCTATTTGACGAAGAGCCCTATTTTCAAATTTACTCGACCAATTTACGGCCTTCGTTGCCTCTTTCGATATTTTCTAAGATGTCTTGGTTTAAGAAGCCATCGTCGTATTGTTTACGCCAGTCCATAAAGCCTTCATCTAACCCGCGAATAAGGACTTCTGCGGTACCGATATTGGTTGCTAGTGGGATGTTATACACGTCACATAAACGGATCAGGGCAGTCACATCTGGTTCGTGGGGCATAGCTGCTAATGGATCACGCATAAAGATAACTAAGTCCATGGCGTTTTGTGAGATAGCCGCACCGACTTGTTGGTCACCACCAAGTGGGCCTGATTTAAAGCGGTGAACGTCTAAACCAGTGGCTTCGATAATACGTAAACCAGTTGTCCCTGTAGCAAATAATTCATGTTTTTCAAGAATGAACTTGTAGGCAGTTGCAAAGGACACCATCATATCTTTTTTTGAATCATGGGCAATAAGAGCAATTTTCATATAGCATATCCTCCAGTTCGTATCGGCAATTTGATTTTCAAACGAGACATTGACCTTTTTCATTAAATTACGTTTAATAATTGCGAATGGGTGAAGTGAATCGTCTTCTTCTGTTATAATTGTATCATAGATTTTAAATTGTTCATTGCGATTTTTGAACGATTTGTTTGACGGAGGAGGTTAACATGAACAGACCTATCGGATTCTTAGATTCTGGTGTAGGTGGCTTAACGGTAGTGAAAGAAGCTATGCGACAATTGCCCAATGAATCGATTATCTATATTGGTGACAATGCACGTTGTCCTTATGGGCCAAGAAGTGTAGAAGAAATAGCGACTTTTACTAATCAAATGGTCGATTTTCTTTTAACCAAAGATATTAAATTATTGGTCATTGCCTGTAATACAGCGACTGCGGTTGCCTTGGATGAAATTAAACAGCGGTTGTCTATTCCAGTTATCGGGGTGATTCAACCGGGTGCAAGAGCAGCCAATAAATACACAAAAAATGGCAAAATTGGTGTTTTAGGTACTGAAGGGACCATTAAAAGTGGCATGTACCTTGAAAATTTACTACAAAAAAATAAAGACTTGAACATGACTTCATTAGCTTGTCCAGCCCTTGTCCCACTGGTAGAAAGCCAACAATATGCCACACCTTTAGCCAAAAAGGTGATAGCGGAAACTTTAGCACCAATTAAAAATAAGGGGTTGGATACTGTTATTCTAGGTTGTACCCACTATCCTTTACTGAGAGATACCATTCAAAAAACCTTGGGACATACGGTCAAACTTGTTGATTCTGGCCAAGAAACCATTTCAGACGTATCCATCCTTTTGGATTACAACGACATTGCCAAATTGTCGGATGATCCATCACCAAGAGTGACTGAATTTTACACCACCGGCTCACCAGAACTATTTAAGGAGATTGCGGACGACTGGTTGGATCAACCAATTGAAGTAGACCGTGTCACTATCGAAACACTTGAAGCAATTCAAAAACAGATGAAAGAAGGCTAACATTTATATGAAGCAAGTAATGATCGCTACAGCCAACCAAGGTAAAGCCAAGGAATTCAAGCAATTATTTGATAAATACGGAATTGAAGTTAAAACCTTGCTAGATTTTCCTGACTATCCAGATATTCCAGAAACTGGGACTACTTTCATTGAAAATGCGACGATTAAAGCCACAACAGCCGCGAAAGACTTGCACATTCCAGTCATAGCGGACGATTCTGGTCTAGCCATTGACGCATTAGACGGAGCACCTGGCGTTTATTCAGCCCGTTACGCAGGCCCTGAGAAGTCAGATGCCAATAACCGGAAAAAGGCCTTAACCGAGCTTGCTGACGTACCTGACGCAGATAGAGGCGCGACTTTCCATACCTATCTAGTCGTTTCTGACGCACAAGGTCAAGTCATCAACCACTACCACGGCACTTTATCGGGTGTCATCTTACGTGAAGAGCGCGGGGAAAATGGCTTTGGCTATGATCCAATTTTTTACGTACCAAGTGAAGGGTTAACCACAGCTGAAATGTCAGCAGAAAAAAAAGATTCTTTAAGTCACCGAGGCAATGCCTTACGATTACTAGCCAAAGATTTACAAAGTGGGGAGTTGAACTTATATGAAGATTCTAATCACAAGTGATAACCACGGCGACCATGAAGCGCTGGTCAACCTAGTCTTAAAAGCAGGGGATGACATTGATTTATTTATCCACTGTGGTGACTCTGAGTTATCAGAAGACGATACCATTTGGGGAATTTTCCATACCGTAAGAGGGAACACTGACTATGGCAACTACAAGGACGCCATTAGTTTAAATACCCCTGAAGGGAAAATTGTTGTGACCCACGGCCATTTATATGGGGTAAAACAAAACTTGAAGAAATTGGTTGCCTTAGCGAAAGAAAATCAAGCGGATGTCATCATGTACGGCCATACTCATGTCATGGATGACCAAGAAATCGACGGGATTAAAATTATTAACCCAGGTTCAATCCGCATTCCAAAAGGTAACTACCCATACCCATCATTTGCTATTTTAGACTGGCAAGGTGACAATAAAGAAGTCACTTTCTACAATGCAGACTGGGAAATTATTACAGAAGTAGGTTAAAAATACAAAAAGAAACCGCACGGTCAAGTCCTGGTTTGGACACCAATCGTGCGGTTTTTGTATATGTGATTGTAATGATTATAGTTCTGCTCCTGAGTCATAAACAGGTTGTTTGTAGCCATTGCGTACAAGTAGGGCTGTAAGTTGTTCATAGTAGTGTGAACGAACTGCCATCTTATCGCTATCTCTAGTATTGAATACTACACGGTAGAATAAGCGGCCGACAGCGTCACGTTGGTAACCCCAAACTTCTGGTTCACCTAAAACCCGGTCATCAGAAGAAGCTAATGATAAACCATCTTTAATAACAGATTCGAATGAACCTAAATCAGAGTTTGGATCAATGTACAAGTCTACGTACATATGACGAGTGGTATTAGAAGAGTTGGTTACATTTTCGATGTTACGGTTAGGGACAAAGTGCCTTGAACCGTCATCTCCAGATAGAATAGTTGTCCGGATACCCGTTGAAATAATGGTACCTGATAAACCAGCGATTGTAACATAGTCTCCAACAGCAAATTGGTGTTCTAAAAGAATGAAAAAACCATTGACCACGTCAGTGATAAAGCCTTGTGCACCAAGACCTAAGGCTAGGGAAGCAACCCCGGCACCGGCTACTAGTGTGGCTACTGGTAAACCTAGAATGGCTAGAATAGAGTAACCTAATAGGAAATAGTAAGTATATTGAACAACGTTTTCCACTAATTTATGGATGGTTTTGCTCCGTTGGATAGACCCAACGTTGCGGTTTTCAATACGTTTAGCGTCCCGCTCAAAGTATACGTCAACAATACGGTCGACAATCTTTTTGACAACCCAAAAGATTAAAGCGGTGATTACCAGTTCAAAAATGGTAGAAATTAAGCTTGAGAGTAGACTGGCATAATCAATTGATTCGATATAAGTGCGCCACCATTGTCTAATTTGATCCAAATAAATCATCCTTTCAGCATTATCCTTATTCTTCATGGTATCGAATGATGAAATTATTGTAAAGCAATTTGCAAAAGGGTTAACCAATATTTAAGCTGTTGGATTTTTAAGCTTAAAATAAGTGCCTTATTTTTTGTAAAGCCCTCTCATGGTATGGTAAAATATTCTTATAGTTATATATTAAATATCTTATATTTAATGATATGAGAGATGGAGAAGGAGTGATTTTTACATGACCGGAGGCCAAATTGCGGGCTTAATCGCAGCAATAGCATTTGCGGCATTAGTGATCTACATTATTCTATTCTTACGTGAACTAACAAAGACCATGAAGGAAGTTACAGGTATTGTTAATGAAGCGAATGAAACAGTTAAAGTAGTCACCAAGGATGTGGATGCATTATCAATTGAGGTGCAAGGATTACTCAATAAGTCTAATGTTTTATTAGATGATGTGAATGGAAAAGTAGCTCAAGTGGACCCATTGTTCAAAGCAATCGGGGACGTCGGGGTAACTGTTTCAGACGTGAATGATTCTACACGTAACTTAGTCCTAAATATTACCAATACTGCCCAAACAAAGGTAGATGATATTAAGGATAAAACAACAGGTGCTACTGAAGCTGGTTCAGCTACAGTAACTGCTGATCAAGCAGTAAAACCTGGACAACCAACTGTGACTGGTATTCAAAAAGTGGGGCAATCAGCTAAAGCTTTATATCAAAAACGGCAAGTGCGCAAGGCACAAGAGAATTCACAATCTAAACCATATTAATCAATATTATTAATTGAAAGAAAGAGGGAAATATATATGTCTAGAAATACAGGTTCATTCTTATTAGGTGCAATCATCGGTGGTACTGCAGGTGCTGTAGCGGCATTATTATTTGCACCAAAATCAGGTCGCGAGTTCCGTGATGACTTAAATCAACAAGCAAACGTTCTTCGTGATACAGCTTTAGACTACGCTGATATCGTCACTGAAAAAGGTAACGTAATGTATCAAACTGCTAGCGACGCTGCACAAGATATCCGCGTGAACTTATCAGAATCTGCTGAAGTTTTAAAAGCGCAATTAAACGAAGCAACTACCGAAGCAACTAAACAATACCAAGTAGCTCGTGATGAAGTGGCAAGTGCTTATGCAGATGCCAAAAATACGACTACCCAAGCAACAGAAGATGCAAAAGCTGAAGTTGCGGAAGGTACTGAAGAAGCGAAAGTCGCTACTGATAAAGCAGCAGCTAAAGAACAACCACTTAAAGAAGACGCTGCAAAAGTGAAAAAACAAGTGGAAGAAGTTAAAGAAAAATAATTGCTGATTTAAACAAATGAAATAGGATTGTCTACAAGTATTTGAGATTTTGAAATACTTGTAGACAATTTTTGTTGTGTTTCATAAAAATCATGCAAATTTTGTACATTTTTATGAAAATGACTTGTTAAACAAGTCAAATACTGATAGAATATGAAAATGTGAATGAAAGCAGTCACCGTAACAAAGAAAACGTTTGCAAATATCACTTTTTAGTGCTATATTTGGCAATGTACGTATGAAAACAAATTAAAAAATTTTAAAGGAGCGATGAAGATGGAAAAACAAACTGTTACGATCTATGATGTTGCGCGTGAAGCACAAGTATCTATGGCTACAGTTTCTCGTGTTGTAAATGGTAACACGAATGTTAAACCTTCAACGCGTGCAAAAGTATTAGATGTAATTAAACGACTAGACTACCGTCCTAATGCGGTCGCACGTGGATTAGCAAGTAAAAAGACGACAACTGTTGGGGTATTATTACCAGATATCACGAATAATTTCTTTAGTGCTTTAGCTTTAGGGATTGATGATATTGCCTCAATGTACAAATACAACATTATTCTAGATAATGCAGATAATAAAAAAGAATCACAAGTTCTTTCTAATATTTTAGCAAAACAAGTAGATGGTGTTATCTACATGGGTCACCAATTATCTGACTCTGTTCGTGAAGAAATCAACCGTACAAACACACCGTTTGTATTAGCTGGTTTAAACGATGATAAAGGCGAAATTCCTTCTGTAAATATCGACTACACACAAGCTTTCTACGAAGCTGTTTCAGGTCTATTTGCACAAGGATACAAAAATATTGGTTTCCTAGCGGCTAAACCATACTTTAACAATAACCTAGACCGTTACAATGGTTACTTAAAAGCTTTAGAAGAAGCTGGTAAAGAATTGGACAAATCATTATTATTTGAAGTGCAAGACTCTCGTTTCAAAAACGGTGAAGACATTGCCCAACAAATCCGTGATTCAAAAGCTGACGGTATCGTTGTCGTTGGTGATGAGTTAGCGGTTAAAGTAACGAACCATATGGTGGATAATGGTGTGAAAGTACCAGAAGAATTCGCTATTGTGACGTCAAACAACACTTCCCTAACTGAAGTTGTTCGACCAACTTTAACGTCAATTGAACCACCTTTATATGATATTGGTGCCGTTTCAATGCGTATCTTAACAAAATTAATGAACAAAGAAGAAGAAATCGAAAACCATGTAACCTTACCACATAAATTTATTTTACGTGATTCAACTAAAGATGCATAAAGTGAGAAAGGCCCTCAAAGCGAAATGCTTTGAAGGTCTTTTTTTTACCTTGTTGTTTGAAAATTCTTCCATTATCATTAATGTAATGAATTGGGAGAGGTGTTGGATTTAGATGAAGAATAAGTTGAGCCAGGGTAACCGAATATTACTAATGATTATAGCCATTGGACTAGTCTGTCTAGTGGGCATTGCACTTGCCTACAAGGGGATTGTTTCACCAAGTAACGCCAATGAAAACGGGGATGAACAAGGGGGAAACGATACGCCAGCCATACAAGTGCCGTCCTTTTTATCAAATCTGCCGGCTAAGGAAACTGAAGACCAGTGGCAGGGTGAAGATGGGACTTTTGTCTTGCGGTCGGTTGGAGATGTTTTGATCCATTCGGAGGTGACAGCAACATCGGATACGACAGCGGAGGTGTTTGCGGATCAAACGGCTTCAATACAGGATGCGGGTGCTCTAACTGGAGACAATTTGATTGCCCATGGTTCAAATAATGGGGACATGGCGGTTGATCTAGGTGTTTCGGACTATAATTTTGACCCTATGGTTGCTAAAATTGCGCCATTTACATCTTATGCAGATTATACAGTGGCCAACCTGGAGATTCCTGCGGCCTATCCTAAATTGCCGGTGGCGACTTATCCGAATTTCAATATGCCTTCATCCATTCTTGGGTCTTTGAAGCGGGCTGGTATTGACGGTGTGTCAACTGCGACCAACCATACGCTGGACCAGTTTGCGGACGGAGCTAACATCACTATGGACTATCTGGATGAAGCTGGGCTCATGTATTACGGGGCTTTTCGTAGTCAAGAAGACCATGACACGGCAAGGATTGTCGAGAAAAATGGGATTAAGTTGGGCTTTCTGGCTTATACTTATGGGACCAACGGCATGGTTCCGCCCGAAGATGAGCCGTGGGTGGTTAACTATGCGGATTTACCAGTGATGCTTGAAGAAGTGGCGGCATTGAATGACCAAGTGGATGCGGTTGTTGTGTCATTACATTTGGGGACTGAATACGGGACGTTGCCGGATGATGAACAAATCGCTGTGACCCAGGCCTTGGCCGATGCTGGTGTAAAATTGGTGATTGGTGGACACCCACATGATTTACAGCCAGTGAATTGGTTGAATGACAAGGATACCTATGTGATTTATTCGCAAGCGTCATTTATGACTGGTCAAGTTGCGGATGATAATAAACTTGGGGGCATTCATGAGGTGACTTTTACCCGTGACGAAAACGGTGAAGTACAAGTGAGCGTCGGGAAATTCATGCCAACTTATTTTTCAGGGACAGCTCACGAGACTTCATACGAAAGTGTTCCACTAGCGGATTATAAGGGGCAAGATAATGATCAAGCGGCTTGGGTTGAAACCATTCATGACAGGATGATGACTTATACAGAAGAATTTACCTATGCGGATTATTTGGAGACTGCCTGGACAGAGGGCGTTGACTACGAATAATAGCAGTAGGTAGGAGCATGCTAAGAAGCGTGGGATTTACAATGCCTTTACTAAAAAGACTTTTGTAAAATGCAATAAGGGATTGATTTTGTATCGAATTCCCCTTAAAATGTCAGCTTTTTTGTGAGAATGTCATCTTTTGATTTTGTTTTCAAATGGCATAGATTATAATAGGATGAGATTTTGTTTATTTTGATTAGTAGATATATGTACTTGGCAAAAGAAAAAACAAGGACCTTATTTAAGTTGTCAGTGGGACCTGCATTAAATAAGGGGATAAATCAATTGAAGGATGGGATAATATGCAAGCAGTAATTACAGTAATTGGTAAGGATAAGGTTGGTATTTTAGCGAAAGCAGCCACTAAATGTGCTGAATTAAACGCAAATATTGTAGATGTTGAGCAATCAATCATGCAAGACCTTTTTACCATGGTGATGATCGTCAATATTGATGGTTTAAACGTTGAATTTGAGGACTTTAAAAAAGAAATTAAAGATGCATTAACTGCGATGGAAGTTTATGTAATGCACGAAGATATTTTTAATGCCATGCATAAAATTTAAGTCAGTTGAGGAGAAACAAACATGCTAGAAATGAATAATATCATTGAAACAGTTTCAATGATTAAAGACAACAATTTAGACATTCGAACAATTACAATGGGGATTTCGCTGATTGACTGTGCAGATCCAGATATCGACCGTGCCTGTCAAAAGGTATACGATAAAATCACTACTGTTGCCAAAGACTTGGTGAAAACCGGTGAAGAAATTGAAGAGAAATACGGGATTCCAATTGTCAATAAACGGATTGCTGTAACGCCAATTTCGCAATTATTAGCGGCTTCAGGTGGCGACCCATTGAAATATGCCCATATCTTAGACAAGGCAGCCAATGCAGTTGGCGTCAACTACATCGGTGGGTATACAGCATTAGTTCATAAAGGATTTTCTGCTGGGGACCGTGCTTTAATCGAATCGATTCCACAAGCCATGGCTGAAACAGACCACGTTTGTTCATCCGTTAATATTGGGTCAACACGTGCAGGTATCAACATGGATGCTGTTAAAATCATGGGTGAGGTTGTCCGTAAGGCAGCTGAATTAACCCAAGAAAACGAAAGCATGGGGGCTTCTAAGATTGTCGTCTTCTGTAATGCAGTTGAAGATAATCCGTTCATGGCCGGTGCCTTCCACGGTCAAGGAGAGCCGGATGTTGTGATTAACGTTGGGGTTTCTGGACCAGGTGTTGTCCGTAATGCCCTTGCAGAATTGCCAAAAGATGCATCTCTTGAAACAGTTGCGGATACTATTAAACAAACAGCTTTCAAAGTAACTCGTATGGGACAATTAGTGGGGACAGAAGCCTCTAATATGCTAGGTGTACCTTTTGGAATTGTAGATTTATCATTAGCGCCTACGCCAGCTGTCGGCGATTCTGTAGCTCATATCTTAGAAGAAATTGGTTTAGACCAAGTGGGTGCCCATGGTTCAGTAGCGACTCTAGCTATGCTAAACGATGCAGTTAAAAAAGGCGGTATCATGGCATCATCAAATGTTGGTGGTTTATCAGGTGCCTTCATTCCAGTAAGTGAGGATGCAGGGATGATTGCAGCTGCAGCTAACGGTACTTTAAATATTGAAACGTTAATGTCGATGACAGCTGTATGTTCAGTTGGTTTAGATATGATTGTTATTCCTGGTGATACAACGCCTGAAATTATTTCAGCGATTATTGCCGATGAAGCAGCGATTGGGATGATTAATTCCAAAACAACCGCTGTTCGTGTGATTCCAGCTATAGGTCGCCGTGATGATGAAGTCTTGAACTTTGGTGGTTTGTTTGGTGAAGCTTCTGTTATGCAAGTAAATCGAACTTCTCCTAATACCTTTATCCACCGTGGTGGTCGTATTCCAGCACCAATTCAATCACTTAAAAACTAGTTTTTTTATCATAAGTAAGGCCCTTATCTTTTTACAAAATAAGGGCTTTTATTTGGTTCAATGAATGAATGCGCTTATAATGGAGGCACAGTGGAAACTGAATACGTATTAAGGGGAAATTACATGAATTTATTAAATCAAACATTAACCTTAAATAATGGGGTAGAAGTCCCACAAATTGCATTAGGGACTTGGCAAACACCGACTGCTGAAGCGGTGAGTTCAGTCCGTTTTGCCCTAGACAATGGCTACAAACACATTGACGGTGCTCATGCCTACGAAAACTCTAAGGGGATTGGTGAAGGGATTAAATCTTCAAACGTTAACCGTGAAGACATTTTCATCACAACTAAGGTTCGTGGGGAATCGAAAACTTATGAAGCGGCAATGGACAACTTCTACCAAGAGTTGAAAGACTTAGATACTGACTACATAGACTTATTATTAGTCCACTGTCCAACACCTTGGCGCTTTTTCTCAAGAACTGATGAAAAACGTCCAAGCTTCTATGAAGAAAATATCCAAGTATGGCGCGCTTTAGAAGAGTTGTATGATAAAGGCTTAGTCCGTGCAATCGGGGTTTCAAACTTTAACGCCGATGACTTACAACACTTAATCGAAAATACAAATATTAAACCTGTGGTAAACCAAATCAAGTACCACATCGGCTACACGCAAGACGATATTGTATCTTACTGTGAAGCTAACGACATCATCGTTGAAGGCTACTCATCACTAGGTACAGGCCGCTTATTAGGCAACGAAGATATCAAGGCGATTGCAGACAAATACGGGGTATCCGTACCACAATTATGCTATCGTTATCCTTTGCAAAATGGCCACATCATTCTACCAAAATCAGTTCACGAAGAATACATTCTTGCCAATGCTGAATTAGATTTCGAAATTTCTGAAGCTGATATGGCAACTTTAGATGCATTCGTTATTGAATAACCTGATGGTCATCTTTGATAAAAAAAGGAGCTAGGAAATACCTAGCTCTAAAAATAAATTCACCGTCAACTTTGCGTTTAGCGTAGATAACTTTTTTATTTTGTTATAATTTTGATAGATGGTGAGTCACTCATTTAATTTTTGTGTGTCACTAATCTAGTAAGGTATTTGACTCACTATGCTTTTTAAAAGGATAAAAAACCTTCAACTTTTTCTTGTTTAGAATGAGTTGAAGGTTTTTTTGTTAGGGGACTAAGTTGTTTTGCAATCTCCTTTTTAAGTAACTTTTTTAGAGGCAATATACTGTTTCACTAAGCGATCGTATTCACGCATAATTGACGATATGACCGGCTTTTTTATCGACTCTAATGGGATGGAATCGATGGAAGCTATAGGCAATACATCGTTACCCGTTCCTGAAATAAAAGCGCCATCGATAGTATTTAATTCCGTCACAGGAACATTTTGTTCAATAATATCAATTTGCTGTTGTTGGCAAATAGCTACAACTTTAGAACGGACAATACCTAAAAGAACATTTTTAGCAGGAGAAGTATAGAGTTTATCCCCTTTAACAACAAATAAATTTGAACGACTACCTTCTGTGACGTTACCTTCTTGGTCGACTAACAGCACTTCATATGAACCTGTTTTTTCTCGTTCCGCTAGTACAGTTTTTTGATACGCTTCACGTTGGATCTTGATATTCGGATCTTCTCTTTCCAAATTCAACAAAGTTGTTTTAATGCCATTTTGATAATAGCTCGCAGGCGGATAAGAACTTTTAGTGAAGAAAGCCAGTAAACCAATGTCTTTATTCCAGATCAATTTGATATTTTGATCAAAGGCACTATTCTTATCTATAAGTTGGTATAACCGATTGATTAAAATATCATCTGAATCTGTTAAAGGAATGCCGACAGCTAGAGCAAAATCTCTGAATCGGCGCAAATGATCTTCCAAAAACAAAGGTATGCCTTCTCTAACGCGAATCACTTCATACACGTTTTTTCCTGTTAATTGTTCAAATGGATGCAAATTGTCTGTGGATACTTCTTGATCATTATGATAGTAAAACTTTTGTTCAACATATTCCATATTTTTCATCCTCTTTTATTTAATCATTGTGGTTAATTTATTCAGGAGCCTGTTAATGGTCTATTTTTAAATAAGTTTATCACTTTTTTTAAATGAAGACAGCAATGTTTTTTTAAATAGTTGAATAGATACTCCTTACTATAAAGTGTAGTGAGTAGTGTAATGTTTTTTACTAAATACATACTGGTAAAAAGGTATTTAATATCAAATAGGAGCGAAAATAACATATAACTTACATAGAGTGTTAGGGCTTATTTATCTAAGCTATATATCCGTATCAGTCATAGAATAATTATTCACTGTTAGCGACCTTTCAATGCTAGCTTTAGTAGCAAGAATCCCTTGTCGTTTATGAGAAAAGTTCTATGGCACAGCTATAGTGGTACGAAAATAGAGAAGTTAAAACTTTAACGATTACATAACTTTTGACTTATATAAAACAAGATGATAAACTACTTTAAAATATGAAACTATCACTTTTATATGAAGGAGAGATTCTATGCGCGCAGTAACATGGCAAGGAAACGAAAAAATGGAAGTCAAAACGGTCCCGGATCCTACGATTGAAGAACCAACCGATATGATCGTTCGCATTACAGCAACAGCTATTTGTGGTTCTGATTTGCATTTATACCATAACGGGAAACCGGTCATGGAAGAAGACTATATAGTAGGGCATGAGCCTATGGGTATTGTAGAAGAAGTTGGTTCTGCAGTGACCAAAGTGAAAAAAGGCGACCGAGTTGTTATCCCTTTCAACATTGGTTGTGGAGATTGTCATTTCTGTGCTCATCATATGGAAAGTCAATGTGACAATTCCAACCCTAATCCAACGTTTGATCAAGGCGGATTGTTCGGTTTTGGTAAAATGAACGGAAATCACCCTGGAGGGCAAGCTGAATACTTACGTGTCCCATTTGCAGATTTTACTTCTTTTGTTGTTCCTGAAAGTAATCTACCGGATGAAAAGGTATTATTTCTATCGGATGTACTGCCAACAGCATATTGGAGTGTAGAGCATAGTGGTATGAAACCAGGAGATACAGTGATCGTATTGGGTTCTGGCCCTATCGGATTATTTGTACAAAAATTTGCCAAAATGAAAGGTGCTAAACGTGTAATTGCTGTAGATAACGTCGATCATCGTTTGCAGCACGCGAAAAAAATGAACGGCGTAGAGACCGTGAATTTTTCAGATGTTTCTAAAGTTGGTAGTGAATTGTATGAAATGACTAAGGGCGGTGCTGAGGTAGTAATTGATTGTGTAGGAATGGATGGTGTAACACCAATCAAAGAAAAAACCAAAGAAATTCTTACCCCGCAAAGCGGTTCTTACTCACCAATTCAAACGGCAAGTGAAGCTGTGAAGAAATTTGGGACGTTGATGGTAACTGGGGTTTATATGACTCCAGCAACGAATTTCCCTTTCCAAGATTTCTTCACTCGTAATGTGAGTATTAAAATGGGACAAGCTCCGGTTATCCACTTGATGCCGAAAATCTATGACATGATTGAAAAAGGGGAATTTGACCCATCGGATATCATTACACATACCATGCCTTTGGAACGTGCTGCTGAAGCATACGATATTTTTGACAAAAAAGCAGATAATAATATTAAAGTAGTATTGAAACCCGGTATGTCTTAAAAGAAATAGTGGGGCTGGCAAATAACTAGCTCTAAAAAAAAAAGCGCGATGAGATAATCATGAAATGTGGTTGTTTTGTCGCGTTTTTATTTTTAGCGGATTTGGGAGATATGAAATCAGTCAGACATTTATGGCGATGTTTCTTTAGATTACGACGACGTCGTTCGTGAACAAGATGCGCTTTAGGAATCGTCTTTTCTTCTTTGATTGTAGCTTCAACTTCTATCAGTTCTTCACCCAAATGATAAATGATTTTTATAATACCTTCTGGCGTTTCTGAAATTTATTCAGATAAAACCATATCAATACTTTTTTAGACGGATAAAAACCCTTCAACTCTTTCTAATTTAGAATGAGTTGAAGGGTTCCATTGTTAGGAGACAGAGTTGTTTCCTAGCACATCTTTTTTATTTTTCTAACCATCTTGTTGAATATTATCTTCTTCAATTTCTTGACGACGTTGTTCATTTTCTGCACTACGCAATTTAAAGGATTCTAATACTTCTTGAACTTTAGCATTTACAGTAGCATTTGTCTTAGAACGGAAGCTTTCAAGTTTGTTCATGTAGTCATCCATCGAACCACCTATACCAAAGGTAAAGCTTGGTTGTTCTGGATCCATCGCAGCGGTAAACAATTCAGTGTTGGTTGCTGCTGATGAAGAAATTGTATAGCTTGTATCATATGGCCCTTCAAAGGTACCAGATGTCGTACCTGTTTCCGTCACAACTGTTTCCTCGTGAACACCTTCAGGTTCTTCTAAGACTTCACCAGATCCCATTGTATTCGGGTAGTAGTAGTTTAGTCGGTTACCTAAGGTTGTCCAGTAACTTAATGAACGTTGAGCTGGCGTACCGTATACCGCATTTTCAACTTGACTATATAGGTCGCGAGTTTGCGTGATGTTATCATAACCAATCCAAGAAGTAAGAGTAACGTTTGGTGTTGAACCGTTGGCCCATAAATCCCTAAATTCTTCTGAAGTACCAGTCTTCAGAAACCAGTCTAAATCACTATCCATTTGCGAATTATAAGAGGCCATAGCACCAGTAGTTGTCGCGTCTTTTAAGATATCAGCAATTACATAGGCTACATCTTCATCAAAGACACGTTCTTTTTGCGTTTGATGCTGGTAAACCACATTACCATTGGAATCTGTAATAGTTTCGATTAGGTAAGGTTCAACGTAAACACCACCATTTGCAAAGGTCGCAAAGGCTGCTGCGTTTTCTAATACAGTTGGACCATTAGTAGTTCCACCAAGTGATAGGGCTAAGTTACTGAATTCATCAGTTGAAATCGCATCCTGTAAGCCCATCTTATATGCATAAGATTGAATGTCGACGCCCTGGTTTAATAATTCATTATATAAGGCCAAGGTCGGATTATTCATAGAAGTTGACAGGGCATAGCGGGCGGTTACAAAGTCATTTGAAATGGTAGTCCCAAAGTTGGTTGGCTCATAAATGGACCCATCTGGTTGAACGATACGAGTATAAGTATCCGCTAGCATCGTATTTGCACCAGCAATTTGCTCCTGCAAGGCCGGACCATAAGTCAAGATAGGTTTAAATGATGAACCAGGTGAACGACGAGAACTAAAAGCGTGGTCAACTTGAGTGGTATCAAAGTCAATCCCACCTACAAATCCAAGGACTTGGCCAGTGTCGTTATCTAATAAAACTGTTCCATTTTGAACAGGTTCTACGACTTCAATCGGGTCACCATTTTCATCTGTTGATTCTGAATAATAGGTGGTACCAAATGAAGCAGAAAATTCTTGAACGGTTGAGTTCATTGTTTCGTAAATATCGGGATCGACTGTCGCTTTAATGGTTAAACCACCGTTACGCATTTGACTTTCAGCCTCAGCATAATATTGGTTGTATAACTGATCATTCGCGTTAACATCAGCCATAGTCAGTCCATCAGCCGCTACTTTTTGTGCCATCAAGATATCAATAGTTTCAAGTTCAACCGCTTGATAGATGTATGAATTACGTTCATCTGGTACTTCTTCGCTGGTTCCAGTACTTAGGAAGTCTTGGGTAATATCGTAATTAATGGCTTCTTGATACTCTTCTTCAGTAATATAGTTGGTTAACCGCATTCTTTGTAAGACTTCATGCGAACGGGTAATCCCATCTTCTAAATATTCTGCATCTTTTAATTCACCAGATTGCAAGAAGGGGGTATAAGTATATGGATTTTGCGGAATACCCACTAAAAAGGCTGCTTGTGCTAAAGTGACTTCACTCGCTGATACACCGAAAATCCCTTGGGCTGCTGTTTCAATCCCTGCAATATTTTCCCCTTTATTATTACGTCCGTATGGTGATTCATTCAAGTAACCTTGCAGAATCTGCTCTTTTGAATAGTGGTTTTCTAACCGCATCGCTAGCAAAATTTCCTTCGCCTTACGTTCAAAAGACACTTCATTGGTTAATAGTTTTTGTTTGATCAACTGTTGGGTAATAGTTGAACCACCGGAAGTCCCACCTACACCAAGGAAGGTTGAAGCACCTGCCCGGATAATGGCTGACGGTACGACACCACCATGTTCGAAGAAGTTTTCATCTTCCGTAGCCACTAAACCATTAATGATATACGGACTCACATTTTTCAGTTCAGTATTTTCACGAACCAAGTCAGCACGAATACTAGAAATTTCTGTATCATCACTATAAGTCATGGTAGAAATCTCACCGGCATTCTCCACCGCATTAGCAAGTTCCTCTTCAGTTGGGATTGGCATATCTTCTACCAAACCAATGAAATAGCCTGATCCTAAACCAAGCCCCAATGACCCACCAAGAAATAGGATAAGCAATAAGACTAGGAATATTTTAGCCAAGGATTTAAAAGCCACATTCACATAGAACATCACTTTTTCAGTTTTAGATAGCCCATTCCCAATTTTTTTCTTTTCTTCATTGTTTTTCTTCACTATACACACACTTTTCTATAACATATTTTATTGTAAAAATAGCTTGATTTGCTCTTAATTATATCAAAACAATTGTATACATGCTATGTGAATTCCCCCTCTGTAAAATGAATGTAAAATTAACTTAGCTCGCTTTCCTTCGTTTTCAAAATAATCTAGGGCTAAATATAGCTAAATAAGCAAGGGTCTAGTAAAATAAAGGTAATACAAAGCACATGGAGGTAGAGAAAATGTCTAAAGTAATGTTGATTATTAACCCCTCATCAGGAAAAGGTGCGGGTAAAGAGATTCAAAGTGACTTAGAAAAAGCCTTGTCTGCTTCATTTGATGACGTTGAAACAAGATTCACTGAAGGAGAAGGCGACGCCAAAGACTGGGCTCGAGAAGCTAGTGATGAAGGCTGCGAAGCTGTTGTCGTCGTTGGTGGTGATGGTACTGTTAACGAAGGGATTTCAGGAATCGCTGAAGCAGATTCAACCATTAAATTTGGCTTCATTCCACTTGGGACAGCCAATGATTTAGCACGTGCCTTAGGAATTAGTCTAGAACCTCAAAAAGCAGCTGAAGACCTGGCTAATTTTAAAACGCGAAAAATTGATATCGCTAAAATAAACGACCTATACTTCTGTAATGTGGCCGCTATTGGATCAATTCCAACAGCAGTAATGGAAACCTCAAGTGAAGAAAAATCAAAATTTGGTTTCTTCGCCTATGTGCGTGATTCAATGCGTGCTGTATTAAACGATAACCAGTACACCTACAAATTAGTCTTAGACGACGATGAAGAGATTGAAATCTCAACAAAAGTATTAGTGATTGCCTTAACAAACAGTGTAGGTTCATTTGAAAACATGATTGCTGGTGCAACACCAGATGACGGCTTATTACATATCATGACTTTAAAAGATGAAAACTTATTAGCTGAATTACCAGGCATGCTACAAGAATTAAACGGCGGGTATATCTCTGAAGCCAATAACATGATTACGTATAACGTAAAAAAAGTGTCTATCTCGGTTGTTAATGAAGACGCGGACGAAGTGAAAGTGAATATTGACGGTGAGGTTGGTCCAGCGTTACCAATTGATATCGAAGTCTTACCATCACATGTGGAAGTAATGGTGCCTAATAAATAGGCTTCATTGCTATGATGTCAATACTTTGATATAATAACCTAGTGAAAAATTACAGGAAAGAGGGTATATGTCGTGTCTGGACATAATAAATGGAGTAAAATCAAAAACAAAAAAGGTGCAACCGATGCTAAACGAGCGAAAGTATTCCAAAAACTTTCTCGTGAAATTTATGTAGCAACGAAAGCGGGTGGACCTGATCCAGAATCAAACCCATCTTTACGTTTGGTTATGGATAAAGCAAAAGCAGCGAACATGCCTAACGACAATGTAAACCGTGCGATTGAAAAAGGTTCAAGTAACAACGCTGGTGAAGATTACGATGAAATCACTTACGAAGGTTATGGACCAGGCGGTATTGCCATTTTAGTTGAAACCTTAACTGATAATACCAACCGTACTTTAACCAATATACGTACTATCTTTAACAAAAATGGTGGTTCATTAGGTGAATCAGGTTCAGTTGCTTACATGTTTGACCGTCAAGGTTACATCGTGATTGAGCGTGAAGGTTTAGACCTTGACGAAGATGAAATGTTAATGAACGTAATCGAAGCTGGTGGGGAAGACATGACAACTTCAGATGAAGTATTTGAAATTTCTACAGAAGCTTCTGACTTCACTGATGTTCGTGACGCCTTAGAAGCGCAAGGATTCAAATTAGCACAAGCTGAAATCACAATGGTAGCTAAAACAATGTTAGAACTACCTGAAGATAAAGCCAGCCAACTTGAAAACTTGATCGACTTATTAGAAGACGACGATGATGTACAAAATGTACATTACAATACAGAATTAGCTGAATAAAGTTATTCAATACAAATAGTGTTGGTAGAAGTTCGAAGGAACTTCCACCAACACTTTTTATATAATCAAAAAGACGGCCTATGTATACTGGCGCGAAACCAGTTTACATAGGTCGTCTTTATCTTTACTCTTTGCTATTTAAGATGCGTTTAACCACTTTAAGACGGGTAAATTCTTCACGTTCTTTCTCTTCAAGCGCAGAAGAAATAGATTTTTGCGCACCTTCCAATTGTGGAATGGTCACGTTTTGAAGGGCATTTACACGTTTTTGTGTTTTCTGCATGTTGTTCGCTAAACGATAAGCCGCATTCTCAACTTCAGCGATTTGAATCAGCAATTCTTTTACCCGACGAAAGGCAATCCTTGCTTCATCAATAGCCACTGTATTGTCATAGAATGAGTAGGCGGGCTTCATAGGTCGAGGTTTGTAATTAATTTCTGGCACCTCTGAACCCATGACACTACGTACTTTTAATTGGATATCGTCTTCAACATCTACGTTAGTTGATGCATCATTTACACTTAAAATACCATTTTCATATGCAGCAATTGACAGTTTATGATAAGCCAATTCATAAGCTTTTTTAAGGTCATCCTGTAAACCAGAAGCCTTATTCAGCAATTCAATCAACTCATTCATTAAGATAATCCGTTTACGATCCATCAATAGGTAACCGCTACGTGAAAGATCTAATGTCTTTTGAATTTGCATTAGGTTCCCCTTAGTAGGGGTGTTATTAATATCCATTAATTCTCACCACCTTAAACTAGGGGCTTGTCAGTTGTTTGTTGGTTTAATACCTCATCAGCTGTATCTTTGTAGTATTTATCAAGGATTTCAGTATCCATACGTGTTAATTCTTCACGTGGGAAAATACCCAATAATTTCCATCCTAAGTCCAATGTTTCTTGAATAGTTCTGGTCTCATCTTGACCTTGACCAACAAATTTTTGTTCAAATAATTCACCAAATTTTAGGTAAAGTTTATCAACATCTGATAATTCTTCTTCACCGATAACAGAAGCTAAAGACTTAGCTTCATTAGCACCAGAATAAGAAGCGAACAATTGGTTAGCAACGTCAGAATGGTCTTCACGAGTATAACCTTCACCGATACCATCTTTCATCAAACGAGAAAGTGATGGTAAAATCCCAACTGGTGGATAAACATTTTTACCCTCAATTACACGGTCAAGTACGATTTGGCCTTCAGTAATATATCCGGTAAGGTCAGGGATAGGGTGGGTAATATCATCATTAGGCATGGTTAGAATTGGAATTTGCGTTACTGAACCTGGTTTACCTTTAACGATACCCGCACGTTCATAAATAGTCGCCAATTCAGAGTAAAGGTAACCTGGGTAACCTTTACGAGAAGGGATTTCTTGTTTTGCTGACGATACTTCACGTAAGGCCTCAGCAAAAGAAGTCATATCCGTTAAGATAACTAACACATGTTTACCTAAATCATAAGCCAAGTATTCAGCTGTAGTTAAGGCCACACGAGGTGTGATTAGACGTTCCATAACGGGATCATCAGCTGAGTTTACAAACATCGTTACATGGTCCATTGCACCAGACTCTTCAAATGAACGACGGAAATAGTCAGCAATATCATGTTTTACACCCATAGCAGCAAATACAACAGCGAATTCTTCGTCAGAATCTTCACCCAATTTAGCTTGTTTAACGATTTGAGCGGCTACTTGGTTATGACTCATACCATCACCAGAGAAGATAGGTAATTTTTGACCACGAATTAACGTCATTAATCCGTCAATGGCTGAGAATCCAGTTTCAATATAGTCACGTGGGTAAACACGAGATACAGGGTTCAGTGGTGCACCATTAACATCACGCTTAATGTCAGAATGGATTGGTCCTAAATTATCAATTGGTCGACCAATTCCATCAAAGACACGCCCTTGAATTTCAGGTGCAAGTTCGATTTCTAAACCGTGGCCAGTAAATTGTGTATGTGTATTGTCTAGAGACATAGAAGTAGTTGAGTCAAATACTTGAATGATGGCTTTTTCGCCTTCCATTGTAATAATTTGACCTAATTTTTCTTCATTACCATTTACGCGAAAGCGTACGATATCGTTATATGCAGCGCCTCTAACACCGTCTACAACTACTAGAGGGCCATTAATGGAATTTAATCCTAAATATTCTATTGCCATTATTATTCCCCCTTAACCATTCTCTTGCATAGCATTTTCATAGAATGTATCGATATCCTCAAAGTAGTGATCGAAATCAGCTAAGTTATCATTTGAGGTTGTATACTTCATGTTGATTACATCAGTGAAAATGTTTGATTTATTTAGATATGACATCGGCATACCCCATTGGATCAATGACTTCGCACGGTGATGTAAGTATAAAATAACTTCCATCATTTTTTCTTGTTTAGCTATAGGAACCGCAGAGTCTACCTTATGGAAGGTGTTTTGTTGTAAGAAACCTTCACGGAAGACACGGGCAGTTTGTAAGACTAATTTTTGGTGGTCAGGTAGGACATCAGAACCGATTAGTTTTACAACTTCCATTAATTGATCTTCTTCATGTAAAAGAGCCATCATTTCAGCACGGTTAGCTAGGAATTTTTCAGAAACGTTGGCAGTATACCAAGCACCTAAATCATCCACGTACTGACTATAAGAATTCATCCAGTTGATGGCAGGGTAGTGACGTTTATGGGCAAGTTCTGAATCTAGCCCCCAGAAACAACGTACAAAACGTTTAGTATTTTGGGTAACTGGCTCAGAGAAGTCCCCACCTTGAGGAGACACAGCACCGATAATCGATACTGAACCTTCTGATTGGTTTAAGTTACGCATGTAACCTGCACGCTCATAAAAAGTAGCAATACGACTAGCTAAGTATGCAGGGAAACCTTCTTCAGCGGGCATTTCTTCAAGACGACCAGATAACTCACGTAAAGCTTCGGCCCAACGAGAAGTTGAATCGGCCATGATTGCTACGTCATAACCCATATCACGGTAATATTCAGCGATTGTTAAACCTGTATAAATAGAGGCTTCACGGGCTGCTACCGGCATGTTAGAAGTGTTGGCAATTAAAACTGTACGTTCCATCAAAGGTGCATTTGAACGAGGGTCAATTAATTTAGAGAAGTCTTCAAGTACTTCTGTCATTTCATTACCACGTTCCCCACAACCAATATAAACAATTACATCCGCATCTGCATACTTTGCAATCTGATGTTGCATAGTCGTTTTACCAGTACCGAAACCACCCGGAATTGCAGCAGTACCACCTTTAGCGATAGGAAAGACTGAGTCAATAATCCGTTGACCAGTTACAAGTGGTGTAGTTGACTCGAATCGAGAAGCAACAGGACGTGCTTGACGGATTGGCCATTCTTGATAAGCTTTGATTTCATCAATGTCACCGTTGAATCGGCGTACTTTAACCAAGATATCCTCGATTGTATAGTCACCTTCAGCAACGACTTCTATGACTTCACCAACAGTTGTAGGAGGTACCAATACTTTATGGGTAACGGCATTTGATTCTGGGATTTCGGCGATAATTGCACCACCAGAAACTTGATCACCGACTTTAACAACTGGTTTCACATGCCATAAGGTTGATTTATCAAGTGAATCTACTTGAACACCACGTTTGATCATGTATCCGGATTGTTTTTCAATTTCAACTAAAGGACGTTCAATACCATCATAGATATTATTGATTAAACCAGGGCCTAACTGTACTTTAATCGGCATTGTTGTACCGTAAACGCGTTCTCCTGGACGGATACCCGCAGTTTCTTCGTACACTTGGATAGTGGTTTCTTTTTCATTGATGGAAATAACTTCCCCAACTAATTTGTCTTCACCAACGTGGACCATCTCTTGCATAGATAAGTCGGTTGGACCAGCGATTTTAACGATTGGACCCGAAATTGAATAAATTAAATTTTCGTTTGCCATTCTAGTCATCAACCTCCTTGATAGTAAAGCTATCTTCAACGTTTGCTAATAGGGTAGAGAAAGAGTAATCAATCAACACTTGACGGTCTTTCAAGACACCACGGACGCCACCTAAAAACTCACGGTCTGAAATTTGAATATTTGCATTTGTTTCTTCTAATAAAGTTTCAATCATACCTTGATCTGAATGGTTGATGTAAACAACCAACTCTTCACGATTTTTTTCTGCATAGTCTTTTAAGTTATTAATCATCACAACTAATTGGTTGCGGTATTCATCTGTTTGCATGTAATTTTGAATCGCACTGTTGAATTCAGCGAATAGAGATTTTTTCAACTTTTCTTCTTGTAAGTACAAGTCACGTTGTAAGTGAATTTGACTTTGAGAAATGTTTTTATTCAACTCTTTACGCATATTTTTTTTGGCGTTGACAAATTTTGCATCAAACTCTTGATTTGTATTTTTCACAAATTCATCATAGTCTTTTTGCAAAGTTGCTTGGTATTGATTGACTTGTTCGTCAATAATATCTTGCGCTTGTTGGTTGACTTGCGTTTCAAAATAAGCAAATTTATCTTCTAAATCCATTGCTTAAAACTCCCATTCTATAATTGGATACCGATTGCATGTTGAATTGTTTCAGCAATGGTATTGGTCGCATTTTGATATTCATTTGCACCTAAGACTGAAGTGATAAGTGGTGTTGCTTGGTTAAAGCGAACATCATTTACAAGGTCTTGATTGCTTTCAATTAGAGAAGGCGAAAGATAAAGAATGCCAATACCTTTATCTGCTATTGCACGTTTAAAGGCAGGTTCAAATTCCGCAGGCTTTACAATTTCACCTTCAATACCTACTAATCGCAATCCAGTCAAAGTGTCTAAGTTATCGCAGATTACGTAAGCTTTCATTATAGTTGACCTAAGATCATGAATGAGATGATCAAACCGTAAAGGGCAACCCCTTCAGCAAGACCAACGAAGATTAATGAACGACCGAAGATTGAACCATCTTCTGAAATAGCACCTAGGGCAGCTGAAGCAGCAGAGGCAACGGCAATACCACCACCAACACATGATAAACCAGTTGATAAGGCAGCAGCGATGTAACCAAGACCTGTTGCTAAACCAGCAGCATTACCAGCAGTTTCTGCAGCAGCACCAGTTGATGCTAAAGCAACTTCTGGGTTGTAAGCTAATACGATAGCAATTAAGATACCAGCTACAACAAATACTATGTTAGTAGTTAATGATTTTTTGTAACGATCTTTTGTTTTTTTGCCTGTGTAGAAGTAACCAAATGGTAAAACAAAACCCAATACGAAAGTTGCAACCATTGTTAGTTTAATTAATAATTCTGTTGACATTTTTATTTTCTCCTTTAATCTTTAATCCAAATATTTTTAAATTCAATACCATCGCCACGATAGAAGTGACTGAAAATTTCATAAAATTCAAGACGTAAAACTTGAATTGCCACGACTAATCCTTCAAAACCAGTTACAAACAAGTTACCTAAGATAATAACCAACCAGTTGATGTTGCCACTATTTTCAGCACCTGCAAACATTAATACCACACTCATCATTGCACCATGGGAAATAGCGAACGCACCCACACGGACGAATGAAATTGAGTTAGAGAAGTAAGTTAATAGGGTTTCAAATGTCTCAAAGAAGATCGTTAATGCTTTAATCACGATGTTGTCACCATTTTTCTCTTTATGGTTTTCCAACTTGTGAATGATTTCTTCCTTAAAGGCAATTGTGATTAATGCTAAAACCAGGATAGTGATTAAGATGCCAATTGCTGGAATTGTGTGTCCAGACATGTAAAGGATTAACATAGCTACTAATACAAAGTAGAAAATGAATCCGGCAATACCGTTCTTATCAAGAATGGCTTCCCATTTTTCTCCGGCATTAAAGCGTTGCACGATGTTGACGATCATTGTTGCGAGGATCATGAACATACCAAAGGCGACTGCTACGATAAATACTGTATTTAAGCTTCCGAAGAAGGGAATGTCTGTCATGTGTGTCATAGGATGTAGCCATAATGCATGGATAACATCTTCAAATCCAAAGATTGATCCGTAAAGGAAACCAAAGATAGTTGAACTTAATCCAATTGGCGCTAACATACCGATAGGGCGTAATTTCTTGTTGAAGAATCCGACAAGCCCTACTAGGAATAGAATTAATCCCTGACCCACATCTCCGAACATGGCACCAAAAAGAAGGGAGTACGAAATACCTACGATCGCTGTTGGATCAATTTCACGGTAGTTTGGAACGCCGTACATTTTGGTTAGTAGCTCAAAAGGGCGGATTAGGAAATTGTTCTTCATTTTTGTAGGTGGATTCAAATGACTGTTGTCATCTTCATCTTCGATATACATAGTCACGTTTGGATCGTTTTTAACTTCAGCGCTGAAGATTTGCGCATCAGATTGAGCCATCCAACCGATTAATAAGTAACGTGTTTCTTTTTGCGCGAATTCCTCACGGGTAATTGCTGCAAATTTACGAACACCAAAAGCTTGAGATAAATCCATTAACCGACTCTTAGCCGCTAATAAATCTGGCGCCACTGGTGTAACTAAAGCACGCATTTTTCGTTTCAATTGGATTAACTGGCTTTCAGTATCTTCTACCAAATTCTGATATTTATGTGTAATTTCACGGAAACTACCACTTTCCTCAGGTAGGTAAATCCGCTCCCAAGCTAGTGAGAATAGAAGGGCATCAACACGTTGGCGCGCTTCATCAGGTGTGAAGTAGACACCATAAACGTATTTTTCAGTTTCTTCACTCTTCACGAAGATGGCTGGTACCATTGTGTCCACATATTTTTCGAACTTACGGTAGTTTTCACGAGTGAAACGACCGAAACGGAATTTAATGTGGTTCATTTCGTAAATTTTATCTAATGTGAAGTCAACTGATTGGAAGGGTCTAAACATTAATAAGTTTTCGTTTGCTTCATCATGTGCTGCTTGCACCTTAGCAATGGCCTCTCGTTCATGTTGCAAGCTTTCTTCAACTTCGTTTACTAAAGCTTTTGCTTGATCAAAGGTCATGGGTTTGTCCAGGTGAATGTCTTTACCATGCTCAACGTTTGTGTAGTCTAATAAGTTATCAATTCGTTCTTCCCAAGGTTCATAAGGGTTTGGACTTGTATAGGGACGAAGTGTTCGAATCTCTGACAACTCCTTCAACGCATTTTCTAAATGGATAGGGTAGTGGGTCAAATAACGATCCGCCATCCGGTCAATATCGTCACGAGGACCGGTAATATTGACTAAGCGCATTTCGGTTATCATTGATTTAAACTCCTTTCTATAGGTGAGATGTTTTTATATGTAATTCGTTCGGTTAATTCTTCTAACATCAACAAAGCACGACGACTATCCTCTAAATAATTGATAATTGCGTACATAGATTTTGGTGCTCTAGTCGCAAGATGACGTTGTAAGGATCTTAAGAAATCTTCCTCATATTTTTGTAGGGATTCATCTGTCGATAGATGTTCAAAAATTTCACCATAACCAAGTTCAGCAACCGTAATCTCGAAGTTTCGAATATCAGGTGCTTGCAATAATCGGTCGATATACTCGTCATTCAAACGATACTTTCCGTCTACTAAAGCAGATGTGACTTCGTTATCGCTTAATTGGTAGAGGAATTTCAAACGATAAATTGTAAAAATATTTAAGATATCAAAGCGGGCGCCGAATAGTTTTTTAAAACCTGTTAATGACTCACCGGTTAGATATTTTTTACCGCCTTGCCAAATTTGTTGAATGACAAATTGGTCAAAGGCAATTTCGAATTCATAGCGCTCGTAGTCATTTTGACTAAATAAGTTACTATATTGTTGGAAAAAAGGTCCGTAAATGGTGTCAGCAAGTGCATCCACAACTGTTTTTACATCAGTTGCCATGATCAAATCTGTCGTTTTGAATCCGCGATTATCATCGAGATAATGGGTGACTGGACTCATGATGACGGTTGTTTCACCACGATTTACGACGGTTCTTAAGGTATGTTTGATAAACCAAGCCTCAAAAAACATTGCATATCGTTTAAGGAAAGCGCGTTGTTGCAAAGAGGCAAATCGATATATCTTTAAAAACTCAAAGAAATTGCCGTAATTAAGCATCAATTCAATATCTTCTCGCGAAGAGACATCAGTTTTTAGAACGTCTGCTGCCTTTTGGTAAGAAGGATTTTCGGTGATTAATGCGTACAATTCATTTAATGTACGAATATTCCCATGAGCCTCGATTTTCTCACTGGTCAGTAAATGCTTTCGCATACCATGAATTTTTGTGTCTATAGCAGTATAGTTATCCAATTTCATCGACTCCAAGCTTTGTTACTTTTTCCATGAACTCGTCTACATAAAGACCGTGTTCATTGTCAAGAATATCTTGAATGCGTTGCATTTTACGGGAAAATTTGGCAGTAAGATTATGAGAAGTTTCATAGTCCTCAGAACTAAACGATTCTCTTGTTGCTTCGATTTTTTTAGCATAAGCATCATTAGCCGCTTGTAAAAAATCACGTTTCTTATCGTCAAATGATCTTTTAATGCTCATTTTTTGATCTTGAACCGTATTCTCCGCATCTTTAGCCGTATTTTCAATTTGATATAAACGATTTACGATGTCATCCATTGCAGTTCCCTCCCTTTTTGTAGTGCCAATTTAGCGGCCTAACTTAAAGTATATCATTTCAGAAAATTTTCAAAATTAAAACGGGGGCTTATCATGCAAAAGTGCGCAAAATTTTGAGATGCGCTTTTTTTTGCATATTATTTTCATTTCGTAAGCGATTTTATAAGAATTCTTCGTATAAATTATATGACCTGAAAATAAATGGAGGTGATAGGTTGAAAGAAATGATAGACAAGATGATTTCGATGGCGATATTAAAACGGTCCGATGATATCCACATTCTCCCAGAAGGACAGCAGTATCATATTTTTCTAAGAGACGGATACCAATTGATATTGCAGGAAACCCTTGAATTTGAAAAAGGGAGTCAGTTGATTCGGTTATTAAAGTATATGGCTAATATGGATGTAGGTGAGAAACGTATGCCCCAAGATGGTGCTATTGTCTATGACCTGGGAGACGACAAAATCGAATTACGATTATCGTCAATCTCTAATTATCTCATGCATGAATCATTAGTCATCCGTGTTTTCCATGACAAGGTGACCAGTGATTTTAAAGCCAATCACTTGAATCAAGCAGCTTATGACACCCTGAACAAATATATGAAGCGCAAAAGTGGTTTGATAATATTTTCAGGCCCAGTTTCTTCAGGGAAAACAACGACCATTTACCAACTGTTAAGGAATGCCTATCAAGAAAAAGCCAGTCAAATTATTACAATAGAAGAGCCCATTGAAATTAAAGAGCCTACTTTCTTACAAACAGAAGTCAATGAAAAGGCGGATATTACTTATGACCGTTTGCTGACCGCTAGTTTGCGTCACCATCCGGATATTATTCTAATTGGCGAAATCAGAAGTGAAGAAACAGCGAAAATGGTGATTCGCGCATCACTGACTGGTCATCTAGTTTTAGCTACCGTTCATGCTAAAAATACTTTTGGTGTAATTGGACGCTTAAAAGAATTAGGCATCACAAACGAACAATTGGTCCAGACCTTACTATTAGTCGTTGCCCAAAGGTTGGTGCCTCGTGTCCCTGATCCAGAAATTGTTGCGACTGAGAAATTAGCCTTATTTGAGTTACTACAGGGTGACCAGCTGAGTAGTTTCATTTTAAATCAAAGCTATCCAAATGATTTTAAATCACTAAATCGACTATTAAAGGAGGCTTATGATCATGGCTACATCACCCAGTCCAGCATGGAAGAATATCAACTGGAAACAATTAGCGAAAACTGAAATTACTAGCACTTGGCAACCGCAATTACAGGCGACTGTACTTTTATACATCGCAGAAATGCTTCAAGAAGGGTTTCCTATGCTTGAAATATTTTCTTTTTTAAAGACTATTTTTCCTAAGCAAGAAGTGACTTTTGGCAAAATGGCGACCGGTTTCTCAGCTGGTCAGTATTTTTATCAAGTTATACATGAAATGAAAATTAAGGGTAATGTAGCTTATCAAATTCAAGTGGCAGAAGCTTATGGCAATTTTGGTTTAGGGCTAGAAACGATTGCTAAGTACATTCAAGAACGTGATCAACAGATGCAAAAGCTAAAAGGGGTAATGCTTTATCCAATTGCTTTAATTGTGTTGATGATTGGCATGTTATTTGGCTTGCGCATATTTCTTTTGCCACAATTAGCTTCTATGTCAGTGGGTGAGGGACAGGGATTACTGAGCTATTTATTGATTTTCTTGCAAAAGCTGCATTGGATAATGATAGGGTTCTCAATTTTGTTGTTAGTTATACTCATCATCTATCTTATATGGAAGAAGCGGACTAACCCATTAGTAAGGGCAAGGTTATATGTCAAATTACCAGTGGTTGGAAAATTATTTAGATTATATTACACCCAGTTTTTTGCTTACGAATTTAGCCAACTATTTAAAATAGGTTATTCAGTACGGCAAATCACTGAGTCGTTAATTAAACAAGATGAAGTTGCATTCTTACAAGCTTTCGGTGAGTACTTAGACGAAAGATATTATCAAGGAGTGTCATTTGCAGATAGTTTAACAGCTGCCGGTGTGTTCACCCGTGAATTTCCAGCGATAGTTATTCAGGGGGAATTATTAAATCAATTGGCGATTAAGACAAGGTTATATAGTCAGAGGGTTCTAAGACTTTTGTATCAAACGATTGATCGACAGATAAAAATAGCCCAATCCATTTTGTTTTTGAGTGTCGCAATCTGTGTGGTCATGGTCTACTTAATTTTAATGTTACCAATGTTAACTATGCTAGAAACAATCTAAGGAGGAATTATCATGAAAAAAGTATTGGTTAAGTTCATTCAAAAGGGTCGTAGAAAAGAAGGTTTTACGCTTATAGAAATGGTTCTCGTCTTATTTATTGTGGCAGCCTTGTTATTGCTAATTATACCAAACATGTCCAAGCAAACAAAAAATGTAGAAACTAAAACTAACGCTGCTTTAGTCGAAACTGTTGAAACGCAGATGGAATTATATTTACTAGAACATGATGAAGCAAGTGTCACGGCGGAAGTACTAGCAAACGAAGGCTATATCACCACTGATCAATTAGAAAAATATAATGCCATTCCAGCTGGAACTGTTACCCCTTAGGAATTATTAACATCACCATTTTAAGAGGAGTAGATTTTGATGAAAAAACATAAAAAGAAGTCAGGATTTACTCTTCTAGAAATGATACTTGTTTTATTTGCGCTGTCATTATCATTAATACTTGCGGTCCCATATGCAAAAGACGCTATTATCCGCTATGAATCAAAAGTAATGATGCGTAATGTCATGCAACACTTTGAATACGTGCATAAAATGACAATAGTTAGGAAAGGTATTCATTTTGTGACTTTTTCAGGTAATACAGTGGAATTTCGAGCTGATCTATTACGACCTTCACCAGTAGATACGACGTTTGTGTTTCCAAAAGAATCTAAGTTTGTACATTATAAAAGATTTGAATTTTCTACGTCAGGAACTGTTGGGCCACAAACGATAACCTTAAGAACACCAACGAAGGATTATGCAATTGTTTATCAATTTTCTGGAGGGCGTTATGTTATTGAAGAAAAAAAGCCAGTTGATCCATAATTCCAATAGTAAAAAGGGGAAACAAGGGTTTATGTTCATCGAATCTATTATTGGACTGTCTTTAATAGGGGCTATGGTCTACCTCCTTGTCATAAACCAGCAGGTGCAACTTGAAAACCTAAGGCGAAGTGAAAGGGCCTTAAGTCAAAGTCGTGAACAGTTTCATCAATTAAATGCTGTTCAATTTGGGGCAAGTATACATGAAGGGATAGAAATCAATCTGGAAAAAGGCAAATTGGAGGATCAACGGGATGGTCATTTCACAGAATTTAAGATTCAAGAATAAATTAAATAGGCGAAAGTTAAAGCTGACTAAGTTAAATCTAACTATGTCAAATATGATTAATACAAGATCAGGATTTACCTTATTGGAAATGATTTACGGACTATTTTTCTATGCCCTAATTCAAATTACCTTTTTGGCTGTGATGGGAACAGAGATGAATATATATAACAGATATGAAGCAATGGCCTACGATGACTTTGATATCTTCTCCAACCAATTTTTGACAGATCATACACAAACGGAACTAGTTAGATATACTGCAGATACCCTTTCTCTCAAAGAAAATAATAAGGTCGGTATTTACCGGTACTATAAAGATAGCAATGGGAACTCCTGGATTAGATATTCTTTAAACGGAGGATACGAGCCACAAATTCCAAACGCTACAGGTCTCACGATCCAAGAATTAGATCATGGGAACTTCCTGTTTAAAGTGAGGCTATTCGATGGTAAGGATTATAAAATCCTTTTACCTTTAGTAAAGAAGGGTAAATAATAATGAAGAAAAGTGGTTTTGTCTTATTTACCGCATTAATGTATATGTCGATCCTAACCTTCATCTATTTAGTTAACTTAAATATGTACAGTAGCCAAGTTAAAATGAATGAAGAAATTAAAATATCCTATCAAGCACAAATCATGTCTCGCCTGGCGGTGGAGAAAGTGATCGCTGAGAAGGAGAAAGTAGTGACTAGCCAAATAAGTTCAAAGGATCAGCCGTCAGAGCCTTCAGATAGTAAAGAATTGGATACATCCCATTCTAAAGAAGAAAGTGATGTAAAACCTTTGCCGAATGAAAGCAGTGTAATCATAAATAATCCTGATCAAGCTAGTGTTTCAGAGATTCAGCCAGATGCTACCGTTGGATCGAGCAATCAAGAGGATATAGAAAATAACGAAGCAGCTGTTAATTCAGCAACTTCAGATCAAGTAAATGAAGTTGCGGCTGCCACTCAATCGTCAATACCATGGACAGATGGTAATTGGACTATGACCTTTAACCAGGGACATGTGTCAGTTGAATTAAAAAATAAGGTCTTTAGCACGACTGTATTCATTGTAGAAAACGGACGGCAATATAAATATAATAATGTCCCTTATGATCAAAGAACTCGGGAGTAAGTAGCTTTGGGTAATGGGTAAAAAGTGAGCAAGAATGTTGATAAAGAGCACTATGGATAAAGCTAAGTTTCATTGAAGACTGATATATGCTATACTAATTGGGCTATAAAAAGTGACTCTATTTAGAGAGATAGATTAGTCAATATGAGGTGAAAAGTTTGGAAAAGAGAATAAGTGCTTTGCAAGAAAGCATGGCAGCTGAAGGTATTAATGCATACTATGTCACTGACCCATTTAATTTAAGATATATTTCTGGTTTTACTGGCACAAGTGGTACAGCATTAATTACAGCAAATAATGCGTACTTCATCACAGATTTTAGATATCGGGAACAAGCGAAAGCACAGTGTGCTGGCTATGAAATTATCATTGCTGGCGGATCTGCAGCGCATACTAGTCCATTGCGATTCGTTCAATCCGCAGTGGTTAACGAAAATCTAGGTCAACTTGGTTATGAAGAAGAATATATGACAGTTGCTAAATTTGATGAGTTAGAAGATATCGTTTCTGCTCGCTTAATCCCAGCATCTGGAATGATTGAAGCCTTACGTCAAACCAAAGACCAAGAAGAAATTACGACAATTCAACGAGCATGTGAAATTGCAGATGCAGCTTTCGAGCATATCTTAGGCTTTATTCAAGTCGGTATGACTGAAATCCAAGTTGCAAATGAATTAGATTTCTTTATGAGAAGCCAAGGGGCAAGTGGTGTTTCTTTTGAAACAATTGTTGCATCAGGTTATCGTTCTGCAATGCCACATGGCGTGGCCTCTGATAAAGTGATTGAAGCAGGCGATATCGTGACTATGGACTATGGTTGCTACTATAAGGGGTATGTTTCTGACATCACAAGGACTATCGCTGTTGGAGAACCATCAAGCAAGATGAAAGAAATCTATGATGTTGTTTTCCAAGCAAACCAGCTGGTGAATGAGCAAGCGAAAGCTGGCATGACTGGTGAAGAAATGGATGCTATTGCACGTGATTTTATTGCTAGTCATGGTTATGGGGATGACTTTGGACACTCACTTGGACATTCTATTGGTTTAGATATTCATGAGTCACCAAATGCAAGTATGCATAATAAACAACCACTAAAAGAGTACACTGTTATTACAAATGAGCCAGGCATCTACTTAGAGGGTATTGGTGGGGTTCGTATTGAAGATGACATCATTTTGACAGAAGATGGGAATAAAGTCCTTACACATTCTCCACGTCACTTGATTATCGTGTAATTTTACGTAGATGATAGAATGCATCCGTCTTTTTGAGCCAGGATGCATTTTAATGTGTTATAATTTTGGTATGATTAAATTTTTTAGGAGATGTAAATATGATTACAACAAACGATTTTAAAACAGGCTTAACTATTCAAGATAATGGTAACTTATTCCGTGTTGTTGAGTTTCAACATGTTAAACCAGGTAAAGGGTCTGCTTTCGTGCGTTCAAAATTAAAAAACTTACGTACAGGTGCATTATTAGATAAGACTTGGCGTGCAGGTGAAAAAGTAGAAACTGCTCATATCGAAAACCGTGACATGCAATACTTATACGCTGATGGCGATACTCACGTATTCATGGATAACGAAACTTATGAACAAACTGAAATTCCTGCTAACCAAATCCAAGACGAATTAAAATTCATGTTAGAAAACATGGAAGTTAAAATCATCACTTTTGGTGCTGAGGTATTAGGTGTTGAATTGCCTAAGACAGTTGAATTAGTTGTTAAAGAAACAGAACCTGGTATCAAAGGTGATACTGCTTCAGGTGGTTCTAAACCTGCTACTATGGAAACAGGTGTAGTTGTTAACGTACCATTCTTTGTTAACGCTGGTGACAAATTAGTAATCAATACTTCTAACGGTGGAGAGTACATTTCACGCGCGTAATTTGAGATAAGGAGTGAACGACAATGGCTGATAAAATTGAAGCATACAAGCATAATCAAGTGCAAGCTACCGGTGCAATTGAAATTGCTCCTCAAGTAATCGAAAATATTGCCGCAGCGACGGCCTTGCAAAGCAAAGGTGTTCGAGCAATTAAACGTGCTAACAAGACAATTCAAGATGTTTTCCAACGCGATGCCGGAGTAATTCTTTATCAAAATAATCGAAATGAAATGGTATTAGATATGTCTGTAGAATTATATTTTGGGACTGCTGTAATTGCAGTTGCACAAAATATTCAATCACAGGTAATTGACCAAGTGAAGTACATGACAGATATTACGATTGATGTCGTAAACGTACATGTAACAAACTTGTATATGGAAAAAGCAAGTAAATAAATCGTATTAAGGGGAACAAGTATGAAATTAGGGTTATCACAAATTAGAGAACTCGCTGTATTAATATCTTATGAGCAAGAGTTCAATCCACAACTTTCTTTGGAAAGTGCCTTCAATCATATCCTACAAAACCACAAGAAATTGGGTCAAAAGGTGAATTTTGAGGAATTAACTGAAGAAGAATTTATTGAGTATGAAAATCATGCAATCAAGTTGAAAGATAGTATTGAGAATTTTTCAGCTAAAAATCATTTTGATAAATTACCGGATGTTACTGAAGATGTGACTGTTCCCGCTTATTTACGTACATTAGTAGAAGGTGTTAAAGCAAATCGCTTTGAGATTGACCAAATGATCGATAACCATATCCATGGTAATTGGTCAGTGCAACGACTAGAATTAGTGAATCTACAAATTCTACGAGTAGCTGTGTTCGAATTACTATTTACCGATGAAGAAACGGTTCCCCGCGTAGTAGCGGTTAATGAAGCAATTGAATTAGCTAAATTATATTCGGACGACCGTGCACGTAAATTTATTAACGGGATCTTATCAAACGTCCTAGCTGAATTAAAAGCCAACGCGAATGGCGATGTTAAACCAGTAGAAACTGTTGATATTGATACTATTGAAGAGGGCGAAACAGACTTAGACAGTGAATAGTCAGCTGAATAATCGTTTTGTGTGCAAGAGACCGGGACCTGAGTCCCGGTTTTTTAAATGTATATAGGTATAATTTAATTATATTGCCACTACAATACTGTTAATATGGCTCAACTTTCGATATACTTGTTACATTACATTATGGATAAGGTGGGCAATTATGATAGAAATTCGTTCCAAAGAATATGTTAAAGTTCAAACTGAGTTATTGAAACAAAGAGTAAGTGAATTAAAAGATAAAGGCATTCACCCTAAAATAGTCATTATTCTTTGTGGTGATGATGAAGCGAGTGCATCATATGCACGAACTAAAACTAGATTTGCTGACAAAATCGGTGTGGCAAACGAATTAATTTCTTGCCCAAGTAATACAACAACAGAAGAATTGTTGGCGGTTATCCAACAATATAATGAAGATGAAACAGTACAAGGTATCATGATTGAGATGCCTTTACCAAAACAAATTGACGTACAAAAAATTAATATTGCGATTGATCCAGATAAAGATTTAGATGCCATTCACCCAGTACATTTAGGAAACCTATTAGCCGGTAATCAAAGTCGGGTACCGAATACACCACTTTCTGCTATCACCTTGATGGACGAAGTAAATACGACTTTTAGAGGGAAACGCGCTGTTATGATTGGCCGGTCTACAATCGTTGGAAAACCACTAGCAGATTTGATGTTACAACGTGGGGCTACGGTAACGGTTGCCCACAGTCAAACGGAAAATATGGCTGAATTAACGCGGTCTGCTGATATTATTTGTGTTGCCGTTGGTATTCCGAAATTTTTAACAGAAGATATGGTTTCACCAGGTACAACTGTAATTGATATCGGGACTACATATGATGAAAATGGTAAAGTTACTGGTGACGTAGATTTTGAAAATGTCGCTGAGAAAACCCATGCCATTACACCGGTGCCAGGCGGTGTTGGACCAGTCACCAAATTAATGGTATTTAAACAGATGATTGATAGATTAGAGGAAGTGACAGGTATTGTCTGATAAGAATTATTTAACCGTTAGCCAGTTAACGCAATATATTGCAACCAAGTTTGAAAAGGACCCTTATTTACATCAGGTCTACGTAACAGGTGAAGTATCAAATTTTAGAAAACGCGCTAAGCATCAGTATTTCTCCTTAAAGGATGATCATGCAGTATTATCTGGGGTCATGTTTGCCAATGCTTTTAACCAGATGAAATTCGATTTAGAAGACGGAATGAAAGTCTTAGCAATCGGTCGTATCGGTGTTTTTAATGCGACTGGGCGTTACCAGTTGTATATTGACCACCTTGAGCCAGATGGTGTGGGTGCTCTTTACCAACGCTATGAGCAATTAAAGAAACAGTTAACTGAAGAAGGCCTTTTTCATTTTGATCCGAAGCCGATTCCAAGATTTCCAAAAAATATCGCAGTCATTACTTCGCCATCTGGTGCTGTAATTAGAGATATCATTACAACCGTTAAGCGTCGATACCCGATCGTGCAATTGACCCTGTACCCAACCGCAGTCCAAGGCAAGCACGCTGCCGACGAACTGGTGAAGAATTTAGAACGGGTGTCCGCACACGGTGACTATGATACAGTGATTATCGGCCGTGGTGGTGGATCGATTGAAGACTTGTGGCCTTTCAACGAGGAGAAGGTCGTTCGTGCCGTCCGCAAAATGGACATCCCTATTATTTCATCAGTCGGCCATGAAACGGATACAACCCTCGTTGACTTTGCCAGCGATCAAAGAGCAGCCACACCAACAGCTGCTGCAGAACTTGCTACACCGGTATTGTCAGAGGAGTTGATTCGCATTCAAGAATTGCAAGCGCGATTATATCGAGCTCAAGTTAATCGTATACAATATTTAAATCAGCGATTACTTGAATATCAAAATGCTTATATATTCCGCCAACCATTGCGGTTATATGAAGGCCACCAATTAAAATTAAAGAACTTACAGGCACAACTGATTCAGTCGCAAGAAAGCCACTTGAAATCTCAAAAAGTTGCCGTACGGCACTTAGACCAAAGGTTAAACCAATCTTCTCCTGCAATTACATTAGGCAATTACCGTACAAAATTACAATACATGCAGCGCCAATTGATTAATAGCCAAAGCCAACAGGTAAGGTCTAAGGAATATCAATTGCAAAATGCGATGTCACAACTGGATCTTTTATCACCCCTAAAAAGGATGAGCAAAGGTTTTGCTTATGTGACAAGTAAACAAGAACCAGTAGATTCCATTACAAAAGTGAATATTGGTGATCCACTAGCCATTCAATTAGCAGATGGCCGTATTACCGCGCAAATTACTGGAACAGACAAGAAACAATTTTCTAAATTAAAAGGAGAATCATAAATGGCTATCGATACCTCAAAATTATCGTTTGAAGAAGCGTTAGAAAAACTAGAAGCAATTGTCAATCAATTACAATCTGGCGATATCAAATTAGAAGAATCAATGGACGCTTTTCAAGACGGCATGATTCTAAGCAAATATTGCAGCCAAACTTTAGAAAACGCTGAAGAAACAATGACAAAATTGATGACAGAAAGTGGTCAATTAGAAGCATTTGAAGAACCAACGAGTCAAGGTGACCAATAATGGATGCAACTTTTTTTATGGAAAACCAATTGCTAGCCTTAGACGAAGCTATTCTGAAGTCTGTTGACCAATTCGGTCACGCCCAGCCTGGTCAATTGAAAGAATCAATGGTTTATTCATTAAATACAGGTGGCAAACGCATTCGACCAATGTTATTGTTGGCTACTTTAAAAGCGCTGAACGCTGACATTGAAACAGGGTTAAATACAGCTATTGCCTTAGAGTATATCCATACGTATTCTTTAATTCACGATGACCTACCAGCAATGGACAATGATGATTACCGCCGGGGTAAACCGACTAACCATAAAGCCTTTGATGAAGCGACAGCTATTCTTGCTGGCGACTCGTTGCTAACGGATGCATTTGCCTTAATTGCAACTGACTCAAAAATCGAAAATACAGAAACAAAATTAAAATTAATTGCGGAATTGTCAAAGGCAGCCGGTTCTACCGGTATGATTGCCGGGCAAATCATGGATGTTGAGTCAGAAGGCAAGCAAATTAATTTGCATTCACTACAAAATATCCATAAGCGCAAAACTGGTGAATTGATCCGCTATGCTATATTTGCAGGGGGCCAAATCGCTGAGGCTTCGAGTGAAGTTGTTGCCTTATTAGATGACTTCGCTTGGACATATGGGATTGCTTACCAAATCCAAAATGACTTACAAGAAGTGATGTGGACGGATCAAGCGCGAGGTAAATTGAACCATTCAGATGCAGATCTAGATAAAAATACTTACCCGTCAATAATGGGTACTAATGGTGCCTTGACGGCATTATCTGATAAAATAGAATCATGTAAAAGTATATTAAATCAAATTCAGGCAATTCAACCAGCATTTGACGTAGAGTTATTAGCTGGCTTCTTGAAATACTTAAAAATTTAATTGAAAAAAGGGGTGAATTAATGGAGAAAGAAAGAGCGGATATTTTAGTTGTTCGCCAAGGATTAGCGGATTCGCGTGAAAAGGCCAAACGATTTATTATGGCGGGACAAATTTACACTGAAAAGGCCTTACGGGTGGATAAACCGGGTGAAAAGTTACCGGTAACGACTCAATTGACTTTAAAAGGGGAAGATGTGCCATATGTATCTCGTGGGGGCTTTAAATTAGTTAAAGCCATGGAGTCTTTTGATATCGACTTTACCGAGAAGAAAGTGCTAGATATTGGCTCATCAACTGGTGGATTTACAGATGTTGCCTTACAAAATGGAGCCAGCATGTCTTACGCCCTAGACGTTGGAACCAATCAGCTTGACTGGAAACTACGTTCTGATGACCGAGTTGTGGTGATGGAACAAACAAATTTCCGTTATTCAAAGCCTGAAAACTTTGTAGCCGGACAACCAGATATCGCAACAATTGACGTATCCTTCATTTCATTAGATTTGATATTACCGCCTTTACGCCCTATTCTTAAAAGCAACGGACAAGTGGCTGCTTTAGTGAAACCACAGTTTGAAGCCGGTAAAGATAAAGTCGGTAAAAAAGGGATCGTTCGAGATAAGAAAGTCCACAGAGACGTGATTGAACATACTATGCAAACCGCAATTGGACTTGGTTACGATGTTTCAGGTTTAACCTATTCACCGATTACTGGTGGTACTGGGAATATTGAGTTTTTAATGCTACTAACGAATACAGAAGGTGAGCCTGGCCAAATTGATCCCGCAATAGATATTGATGCGGTCATCGAAGAGGCACATTCAGTATTTCATTAACGAGGGTATCTATAGGGTTAGATAAGGGGAGAGAGTAAATGCTTCAGCATCTTACAATTAAAAATTTTGCAATTATAGAAGATTTAACAATTGATTTTGATACAGGCATGACTGTCCTAACTGGTGAAACAGGTGCCGGGAAGTCCATTATTATCGATGCTGTTGGCTTGTTAGTCGGTGGTCGTGGATCAACAGACTTCATTCGCTATGGTAGCGATAAATTTGACCTTCGAGGGATCTTTTACATGCCTGATTTATCTGAAGAAGGTCGCAATATGTTGGCTGATAATGACATTCCTTTCGATGATGCCCAATTAATGATTGTCCGCCAGTTAGATATCAATGGTAAAAATACAATCAAAGTTAATGGTGTATCCATGACTGTTAGCATGCTCAAAGCTTTAGGTACGCACGTTGTAGATATCCATGGGCAAAATGAGCACCAGTCTTTAATGAATACAAGCAATCATATTCATTTGCTAGACCATTTTGCTAAGCATGAAATTGCTCCTAAACTAGCTAGCTACCAAGAAGCTTATGTAACTTATCAAACTGAGAAAAAACAATTAGATAGTCAAAATCTAAACGAGCAAGAAGCTGCCCAACGCGTTGATTTATTAAAATTCCAAATCAATGAAATTGAATCGGCGAATTTACAAGTGGGTGAGGACCAAGCTTTAATTAGTGAACGTGATCAATTACAAAACTTTCAAAAAATTGCTGATGCCTTAGGTGCCAGCAATAATTTGCTGTCTAATGCTGATTTGAATATTATCGATTTAGTCGGTCAGGTTATTGGTGAACTTGAAACCATACGTGACTTTGACACGACCTATAGTGATTTCTATGAACAAACAACGGGAACTTATTATGCCTTACAGGATTTGGCCTCAAGTATTTCAGACCAGGTAGATCAACTGCATTATGATCCGAATCGTTTGGATGACATTATTGAACGATTAGCTGTATATAAGAATCTGACTCGTAAATATGGGGACGATACTGAAGCCGTTCTAATCTATCTGGATAAGGCGAAGGAAGAGTTGAAGCAAATTGAAAACCGTGAGTCGAATCAACAAAAATTAAAGGATACAGTAAAAAAAGCGCAAGCAAATGCATTAGCATTAGCAGAAGATTTATCTAAGAGTAGAAAATCTGCAACAGCAGGTTTAGTGACGGCCATTGAAGGACAGATGCAGGCGCTCTATATGGAGAAAGCCAAGTTCCGCGTGGATATGTTAACCCTGGATGAATTAGGACCCTATGGGATTGATGATGTCGCCTTTATGATCGCCACTAACCTTGGTGAGCCATTTAAGCCGCTTGTTAAGGTCGCATCAGGCGGGGAGTTATCTCGATTGATGTTAGCAATGAAAACTATTTTCCAAAATGCATCTGGGGTAACAGCAATTATCTTTGATGAGGTGGATACGGGGGTATCTGGACGTGTGGCTCAGGCTATTGCAACCAAAATGTTTGAAATTGCCCTTAAGGCTCAGGTATTATGTATCACGCATTTACCGCAAGTAGCCTCGATGGCAGACCACCAATTGTTCATCTCTAAAGATGAAAACAGCAACCGTACCTACACAAATGTACGATTACTAACAAATGAAGAACGGATAGACGAAGTCGCAAGAATGCTGACGGGTTCTAATATTACAGCAGTTGCAAAGCAAGCAGCGGCTGAACAAATTGAAGAGGACCGACAATTTAAAGCGAACCTTCGCTAATACTAGGAGGAGTGGGTGGATGAAGCCTAAGATGATAGTGATTGCTGGGCCTACGGGTGTAGGGAAGACCAGTTTATCTTTAAAATTAGCCAAAGCATTTAATGGCGAAATTATTAACGGTGATTCCATGCAAATCTACCAAAATTTAAATATTGGAACGGCGACCCCGACTGAAAGTGAGCAAGGTGTGGCAGTGCATCATTTAGTTTCCTATGTTAGAGTGGATGAAGAATATTCAGTTTCCCGCTTTAAAGAGGATGCTAAGTCGGCTATGGAGGCTATTTTGGCAAAAGGAAAAGTCCCTATATTAGTTGGGGGAACGGGTTTATACCTAGAATCCTTTATATATGACTTATCCTTGGGTGGTAAAGATTTGGAACATCCTGAATTCCGTGCGCAAATGGAAACGTTAGCGCAAATGGAAGGGAATGAAGCAGTCTACCGGAAATTGGTTGACTTAGACCCTAAAGCAGCAGACCAAATTCATCCCAATAATTTACGTAGAGTCATTCGGGCTTTAGAAGTTGGGACTTTTTCGGACCGGTTATTTTCAGACCAATCGGAAACGCATGCAAATCATGTGTCGCCTTATGATTTGTTGATTATCGCTTTAAATACGGACCGACAAGTCTTATACGAAAGAATCAATATGCGGGTCGATGATATGGTCAACCAAGGGCTTATTGAAGAAACGAAATGGTTGATGGCGCAAAACTTAGCTGAGGATCAACAATCAATGAAAGCTATCGGCTATAAGGAATTATTCCCTTATATTCGAGGTGAAATGCCACTTGAATTAGCGCTAGAAGATTTAAAGCAAAATTCAAGACGGTATGCCAAACGACAAATAACATGGATCAGAAATCGATTAACAGATGCGCATTGGCTAGATTTAGTGACGCATCCTGAGAATTTGCAGCAGGTATTAAAGCTAGTAGAAGATTTTTTGAATGCGACTAGTTTGCCTTAATTTAGATTTTCGGTTCAGAAGGAGGAAGTATGCAAAAAGTTTTATTAGCAGCAGTTCAGACACCTGACACCAGTGACCGACAATTTGATATGCAAATTGAAGAGTTAGAGGAGTTAGTGAATACGGCAGGGGGAGAAGTGGTTGGGCTCGTTTCACAAAAACGGGAAAGATTTGACGCCAGAACCCTAATTGGTAAGGGGAAAGTAGAAGAATTGGCCATGCATGCAGATGCAAATGAAGCTGATTTAATTATTTTCTATCAGCAATTAACACCGTCACAAAATAACAACCTACAACAAGCAGTAGATTTCCCAGTGATCGACCGAATTCAATTAATTTTGGATATTTTCGCTATGCGGGCAACTTCAAAAGAAGGTAAATTACAGGTTGCCTTAGCACAGAACGAATACCTATTACCGCGTTTAGCAGGTAATTATAATGCCCTATCTAGACTTGGTGGGGGGATTGGGACGAGAGGTCCTGGTGAAACGAAAATTGAGCAAGACCGTCGGGTTCTTCGTAACGAGATTCAACGCATCAAGGGTGAGTTGAAAGAAGTAGAGAAGCACCGTAGTCGGACTCGTGAGAACCGGGAAAAGGGCGCTATTTTTCAATTGGGCTTAATTGGCTATACCAATGCCGGCAAGTCAACAATTACAAACGTCTTGACCCAAGCGGATACCTTGGAAGAAAATCAATTATTTGCTACCTTAACACCTTTAACACGGGTATTTTCACTCAATAATCATTTCCAAATGTCCATAACGGATACGGTAGGATTTATTCAAGATTTACCACCACAAATTATCGACTCATTCCATTCAACATTGGAAGAAAGTCGTCAGGTGGATTTGATGTTGATTGTAATTGATGCGTCATCGCCGTATGCAAGCGAGCAGGAAGCAGTCGTTCTAGATACCTTGAAACAATTAGACATGTTGGATATCCCGCATTTATTCGTTTATAACAAAATGGATAAAGTGGCAAACACCCACCAAGCAATCTTGGCCTTTAATCAGCCAAACGTGCAGATTAGTGCCAAGTCTGAAGAAAGCATTGGAGATCTGTTGGCTGCCATCGTCAACGAATTGAAAGACCAATATGACGAAGTTGAGATCGCTGTTTCACCGAGTCAAATCGGTAATTGGATGGGACTGCAGGACCATACTTATTTTGAAAAGATGGAATTTGACGAAGTGTCTCAGCAATATGAAGTGCATTTATTTAAACCCAAATATTTACAATTGCCTAAGTCTGAGTAAAATGTACTTGACAGGCATTGCTATCTTGGTATAAAATTTAATAGTTGTCATCTAAACATGACGGCTTTTGTTAGGATAGCTCAGCTGGATAGAGCAACGGTCTTCTAAACCGTAGGTCGTGGGTTCGAATCCCACTCTTAACACTATATAAAAACCCTCACTACTTAGATAGTGAGGTTTTTTTTGTTTCAGCATATTTATTTAGCTTGATCGCAATGCCTAGCTTCATATTTTCGATTGGTAGTGCCCTTGTTTAAATCTTGAAATAGTTTGTTGGGGTCTACCAGTGTCTTTTGCAATTTTATTTCTATTTTCAGTTTCTAATAACTCTTTGATTATTTTTAAGTTTGCTATATTTTGAAAATGAAAATGGCACGATACAAAGTAACATTTTGCTAGTTAGTATAGAATAAAATGGGCTGAGACACACGGATAAATAGGGCACTGTACCATTTTTCGGACTTTTTTATGGGCTCTTTTTTTCGTGAAATTATAAAAGTTACCTAAAAATACACCTATTTTCAGAATTCTCAACCAATCCTACAGTCCAATATCAGATCTAGCTTTAAGATCTTTATTTATTTTCCTAGTCTCATCAATATGGCTATGCAGGGTGGTTTGCTTTAATAAAAGTGTACTGGCAGGCCAAATTTTACTAGAGTGTAATCTTCTATACATGAAATAGTTAACGTTTTGTAAAGATACGACATTTAAGGCTTGCAATTTGATTTGTTATGATAAAATAGTTATAAGATAAATGGGAGGTAGGACCATGAAAAAAGTATATTCATTTTTAGGTATTTCTTTATTAGCTTTATCATTAGCGGCTTGTGACAATGTCGATTCTGCATTGGGTATGTATTCAGATGAAACGTCGTCAAGTGAAGAGAGTGCATCTTCTTCAATATCGTCTGAGAGTGCTTCTTTAAATGTGGTAGAATCTGACAGTACATCTTCAAGTAATGTGTCTGCGGATGCTGATTCAGATGCATCAAGCGAAGATACTACAGCGTCAAGTGATGAAACAACACAATCTTCGGAAGAAGTTGTGGCGGATTCATCGGTAGCGAGTGAAGCTGCAACTGCGCAAGCGATGACGACTGAAGAGATTGAATCTTCTATCATTGCAGCAGAAGCTGAAAAAACTTCACCGTCTTCAGAAGTAGTACCATCTAGCGAAGTGGAAGATCAAGGGACTTACGCAAGTTCTAGTCAACCAGAAGGTAACCAAGGGGCTTTCGATAATACACGTGCGCGTGAATTATTGGCTGAAGCAGCACCTTTAATTTCTGCACATTCTCAAGGTGCATACCAATCTGACGAATATTTCTTCTTACCAACATTGGTAAATGAAGATTTAGCACAAGTAGATGTTTACCGTCAATCTCCTGATGGACAAGGACATACAAACCTGATTGCAACTTACCGTTATGATGCTTATTCAGGCACTTTAATGGTGATGGATGTTGTGAGTGGTACTTGGCAAAATACGGGACAATAGAATCGCTTAGTGCATACAAATAAATTTAAGGCTGGTGATTTTAATTAATGCTAAAGGGTATATAGCATTCGATTTCAACCACCAGTTTTTTATTTGCTTTAAATCAGGAAGAAAACTTGTTAAATACCCCTAAATTAAGTAGTATTAAGAGTAAAGAAGTGAGGTGGCAAGAGTGAAAGAAAAATTGAAAGATCGTATTATTCCAATGACCTTAGCCTCGGTTAATCAGGCCAATATCGCTGGCAGTGCTGCAGAAATGTCTTATTACTTTCTACTATCTCTGTTTCCACTATTAATGATGATTGCCAATATAATTCCGATGTTACCGTTTGATCCGGATTCAGTTGTTGGACTACTTGAAACGTTATTGCCTGACCAGGTGGAGCCTATTATTGTGCCTACTTTGGAGTCTTACCTAACATCAGACACTACAGGTGCGCTTTCAGTTTCCTTCATATTAATTCTATGGTCAGGGTCTACTGCTTTTGGAACAGTGCAAAATATTTTAAACCGAACTTACGGCATCACAGACAAGCCAAACTTTATAGTTTCTAGGCTATTTTCATTTGCCATTGCCTTTGTATTAGTCTTGTTTGCGGTAGCTTTGAGTGTTCTCTTCGTATTTGGGCAGACACTTTTAGAAGCGGTAAATCAATTTATAGACGTGCCAATGCAATTGTTTGATATTTTTACCAGTGTAAAATGGCCAATTCTATTGCTTGTTTTGATTATGGTATTTACTTTTATCTACCAATTCATCCCGCATCACAAGTATCCGATTAAGTTCGCGGTACCAGGAGCGATTGTAGCAACACTGCTTTCAGCTGTTCTGTCGGGTGGATTTTCATTTTATGTGAATAATTTTGGTGGTTCGTCAGTTTCTAACGGGACTATTGGGGTATTCATTGTATTAATGATCTACCTTTGGTTAACATCTATCGTGTTGATTGTAGGTGCCATGATTAACCATATTATTTACCGTTTAAACAATGTGGAAGAGTTTATCGATTCGAGTCCAAATTACCATACAACAACATCTGCGAGTTTCCCTTTTATGGATAAAAAGACGATCGCATTAGGTACATTAAAGCGTCAACCAGGAGACATCATTATTGCAGATAATCCTGCGCGACCACAAGGAAATAGAGATTAAAGGGGCGCATTATTTTGGAAAAACGTTCGTCAAATCGGCGATTAAAGAAGAAACCAACGAGTAGAGTTGATATCACTATCGTCATATGCGTCATGTTGTTAGCTTTAGTGAGTATCGTGACTATTTTTTCAACGACATATTTACAATATGATTCAGGTTCTTATTCCCAAACTATTATGCAAATAGCTTGGTTTGCGGTCGGGGCCGTAGCAGCAGCTGTTGTGATGCAGCTTGACCGGGAAACCTTGTATCACTTTGCGCCGGTAGCATACGGATTAGGGCTAGTTTTACTCGTATTAGTATTGATTTTCTATGACCGTGAATTGGCCGTGACCAATGGGGCGCATTCATGGATTACCATTGGACCTTTATCCCTTCAACCATCCGAACTAATGAAGGTTGCCTATATCATCATGATGGCTTATTTAGTTCAAGGCTACAATGATGAAGGTCGTCGTCTTGGTGTTGAGGACATGGACATGATGGAACGGGTTAAATTTGATGGTCGATTTTTATTGAAAATTACGTTATGGACCATCCCGCCGGTGGCTTTAATCATTGCGCAGAATGACTTGGGGACAACCCTGGTATTCTTGATGATGTTTATCGGTGTCATATTCGTGTCAGGAATCACTTGGTATATTATTTTGCCGGCATTCCTATCATTTGCGGTTATCGCCTTAGTATTGATCATCTTAGTGGTTTACCAACGCGATTTACTATATGCATTAGGTTTCCAAGACTACCAATTCGCCCGTATCGATTCATGGTTAAACCCTTTCGGTAATTCGGCCAATGAGTCTTACCAATTAGCACAAAGTTTGAAGGCCATCGGTTCTGGGGGCATTCTTGGAAAAGGGCTTGGTCAATTCCAAGTTCACGTCCCAGTTCGAGAGTCGGATATGATTTTCTCTACTATCGGTGAAAACTTTGGTTTCCTAGGGTCAAGTTTTGTCGTCTTATTATACTTCATCTTAATATTCCAAATGATTTCAGTGGCCTTTAGAGCCCACGACGCCTTCTATGCGTCAATGGTTTCAGGGGTAGTCATGATGTTCACCTTCCATATCGTTGAAAATATTGGGATGTCCATCGGGCTTTTACCGCTGACAGGTATTCCATTACCGCTAATTTCGGCGGGTGGTACTGCCTTAATCACTAGTATGTCGAGTATTGGTTTAATACTGTCAATCAAATACAATGAGGGCTTGGACGATGAGCACTTAAGCAAGAATCCGGTTGTGAAAGCTATTCGCTGGGTCAACCGTTTAATCCCACAAAATTTGATTGATAAACTAACCTAATTTTTGAATAATTTTAGAGGTGAATTGCATGCATAAAGTTTATAGTAAAGAGGGCTTGTACCTTGAAGAGCAAGCTGACGGCACAGTTCGTATCGGCCTTTCTGCTTATGGGTCAGATGCAGTCGGTGAGGTTTCTTACTTCGCCTTCTTCAATGATCGTGAGCTAGTTTCGGGTGAGCCATTTTTCTCAGTTGAAGGGTCTAAAGCTGTCACAGACATGCTAGCACCAATCTCAGCAGATATTGTTTCGAAAAATGAATCATTAACGGACCAACCTGAATTGCTGAATGAAGATGACGAAAGCCTTAAATGGTTAGTAGTCGCAAAAAGCAATCAAGCAATCAAGTGGGCTGATTTTTTATCTGAAGATCAACCGATTGAAAACTAAATGAACATAAAAGAACTGGATCTCTTAGCCAAACATGCGGCTTTAAGAGGTCCAGTTTTTTAGTATGCAGTAGTTGCTAAATTGCTACATCAATGAAAAGAAGTAGGCAATTTCTTCAATGGTATATTTCTTATTGTACTCCTCAAATTTAGCCAAGAAATTGATGACGGCAGAGGCCTTCAAATCATTGGCTAATTCATCATATTTACTGGGAATTTCCATTTGTCTCACACCAGTTGGGAAATTTTCTTTAACAGACTTGGTCATTTTATGGACGAAAGAAGGGTCGCCATTTTCACCCAAAAGGATGCCTGACCGGGTTGTTTCTTTGGAAAATTTGTTCAAAATATGAAAAAGTACCTCGTATTTACTTGTTTGAGCGAACAACTCTTCAACTTGACCAATGGCCTCGTTTTCTAAATTTTCGATAATTTCATTTTCGATTTCTTCTACCACGGCGTATTTATCATCAAAATAACGGTAGAAGGATGACCGGTTTAGGCCAGCTTCTTTGACAATATCTTGAATGGTGATGGTGGTGAAGGGTTGGTCTTCTATTAATGTTAGAAGGGATGATTTGATGTTTTCACGCGTTTGTAATGATTTATTGCTTACAGTCATTTGTTCGTCCTTTGCCAATTTTTAGGGTAAAATATACTTGTGCTATTGCAATGTTATCAAACTTTTATAGAATAAGACACTTTGTCCTATTTTGTGCTAGCCATGAAAATGAATATACTATAAGCTATTAAAGCAGTAAAAATAAAAGGAGTCTTATATAAATGCTTGAATTAAAAAATCTCAAGAAAACGTATGAAGTGGGCGATACGGTAACACATGCTTTAAATGATGTATCGATGGCTTTTAGAAAACAAGAATTCGTTGCTATCTTAGGGCCTTCAGGTTCAGGGAAAACGACACTTTTAAATGTGATTGGTGGTTTAGACCAGTATGACTCTGGTGACATGGTGATCAACGGCCAGTCAACTAAAAACTTCAAAGACCTAGATTGGGACGCTTATAGGAATAATTCAATCGGATTCGTTTTCCAGTCATATAATATCATCAGCCATTTAGATGTCTTATCCAACGTGGAATTAGGGATGACTTTATCTGGTGTGGCGAAAGAAGAGAAACGGGAAAAAGCGAAAAACGCCTTGATACGTGTGGGCTTAGAGAAACATATGCACAAGCAACCCAACCAATTATCGGGTGGACAAATGCAACGTGTAGCCATTGCGCGTGCCTTAGCCAATGATCCGGATGTCCTATTATGTGATGAGCCAACAGGGGCTTTGGATTCTGAAACAGGCCAACAAATTATGGGCTTGATTCAAGAACTAGCCAATGAAAAACTCGTGATTATGGTTACCCATGATAGCGAATTAGCCCACCAATACGCCAACCGTATCATCAATTTTAAAGATGGTGAAGTGGTTAACGATTCAAATCCATACGACAACGAGGATGCAGATGCAGTCTTGGATATGCGCCGTACTGGTATGTCTTATTTAACTGCTTTAAACCTATCTTTTAAAAATATCATGACCAAAAAAGGGCGAACCTTTATCACGTCCTTCGCTTCAAGTATTGGGATTATTTCAATTGCGGTTGTCCTATCTCTATCAAACGGTTTTCAAAAGCAAATTGATTCAACACAGGCCGAAACGAGTGCTCAATTCCCGGTAACCATATCACAAGTCGCCCAAGATGCCTCTAATTTCACGCTATCAACTGAAGAAGAAACGGAATACCCAGAGGGCAATACCGTGATTGCCAACGAAGACCCAGCTTCAGCTGGTCAACATGAAAATGACATTACCAGTGATTTAGTTGAGTACGTGAAAGACATCGACCCAGCCCTGACTGAGGCTTTAAACTATACTTATTCTGCCCAGTTGAACCTTTTACGCGATGTAGATGGGGAAGTTGAGCAGGTTGCCTTTTCTAATTACGCTCAAGATTCAGCTACCAGTGACATCCAAAGTTTCTATGCGACATCATCAGGTATGGGAGCTTCCACCTTCCCAGAGGCTACTTCTGGCGATGAGAATGCCTTTTTAACGGAAAACTACGACGTGCTTGCAGGAGAATTACCATCTGAAGAAACGGATATTGTTCTAGTAGTTGACGAATACAACAAGGTCAACTTAAATGCTTTGAATAATCTAGGATTCGACTATGGAAATGGCGACGAAATTACCTTTGAAGACATCATCGGTACCCAAGTAGTGGTCGCTTCAAACGACGCTTACTATCAAGAATTACCAACGGGTACATACATGCCAAACCAAGATTTAAATGCTGTTTACGATAACGAGAACAATCAGACATTACGTGTATCAGCTGTTATCCGGCCAAAAGAAGATGCCACTATGGCGATCTTAACTGAAGGGATCAACTATTCAAACGCTTTGACTGAAACAGTGATTGAAAATAATCAAAATTCAGCTATCGTTCAAGCACAAAATGATAGCGACAGTTCAGTTCTTACAGGCGAAAGTTTAGATGAAGCTGGTAAAGAACAAGTCTTAACTGCACTTGGCGCTAACGCAATCCCGTCATCTATCATGATTTACCCTAAAAACTTTGAAACGAAAGATGACGTTCTTGCCTATTTAGATGCATACAACGAAGGCAAATCTGAAGATGAGAAGATCCTTTATACAGATTTAGCGGGTACCATGACTGAATTAACTGGCGGTATTATGGACGCAACAACTTACGTTCTAGTTGCCTTTGCCGGTATCTCGTTAGTGACTTCGATGATTATGATTGGGATTATCACCTATACATCGGTCCTTGAACGTACTAAAGAAATAGGTGTCCTTAAAGCCTTAGGTGCTCGAAAAAAAGACATCACCCGTGTATTTGACTCTGAGACTTTAATTCTAGGTGTACTTTCTGGCTTAATTGGTGTGGGGACTGCTTACTTATTAACATTCCCAATCAATATGCTGATTGAATCCTTAACAGACCTTAAAAATGTAGCCATTTTAGACCCAGTACATGCCGTTGTCCTATTGATTATTTCAACTGTTTTAACAGTTATTGGTGGTCATATTCCAGCCCGAATGGCAGCGAAAAAAGACGCCGCTGAAGCCTTGCGCGCTGATTAATGTTGTTTGCTTAATCTTAACTAATTGTTAGCAAAACTTCGGTTACTATCTTACAAAAAATAAATACATCACAAGAACCACCTAAAGTAGGGACGCAAAAGCCGTCAACTTTAAGTGGTTTATTTTTAGGTAGGTTGGTTGATTGCCATTGGTGCAGGTATTATTGTCTTATTGGTGACAGAATTAGATAAATATTTCCGTTAAAATAAAGTGAATAATTAACAAAAGTCATTTTAAATAAAAGAACTGCCGCTTTCTCTAAATTAGAGTGAGCAGGCAGTTCTTTTTTGCAGCTTATCTTGCTATTGTATGCATTTACTTCTTTTATTGATTTTCTAGTTCAGCAGTAAAGTCTTCGTAGGTTTGATTAGCGTCGATACCTTGTTGCCAGTACATTCAAAGCCAATTCACTAGAAAAAGAAAGCGTTTAATTTTATTAGAAATTGTTGAACCACTCAAATATTGGTAGCATATTGTCTTCAAGGTTATCTGTCATCATTTCCGGATGCCACTGTACCCCTAAAATATTATAGGTCGATTTGGACTTGTCCACTTCATAGGATTCTATGACCCCATCATTGGCCCAAGCTGTTGCCTTAAGTAGGGGTGATAGGTCTTCAATCACTTGGTGGTGGTAGGTGTTAATCAGCAGTGTTTTTGGATTATCAAACAGGTTGCTGATGATAGACCCTTTTTCCAATTGGATTGAGTGGTGCGGGAAGTGCATACGACTCCAATTCTGAATGTGTTGAACGGCATTGGCCTGACCGATTGGGTATTCGCTTAAATCTTGGTAAACTGTCCCATTGAGTAGGATATTAATCAATTGGAAACCACGACAGATGCCTAATATCGGAATATTCTTCTTGGTGGCAGCTTCAAATAGCGCCCGTTCCCAACGATCTCGTGGGGGATAGACACTTTGTAATTTAGGCGAAGGCTCGCGGCCGTAAAGTAGCGGTGAAACGTCTTGTCCACCAGTAAATACAAGCCCGTCCAATTTGGCAACATACAGTTCTGCCAAAGCTAAGTCTTCTTGTAATGGGATAATAATTGGCATATGGCCAGCCATAGTTAATGATTTACTATAACCGTGGGGACTATAATCACGCATAAATTCATCCCAGTCATGATCTAGGGCGTTATGGTTTCCGGTAACACCAATGACCTGTTTATATGTGGATACTTTATTATTCATACTGTCACTCCAAACTTTGATTTCCTATCTATTATACCAACAAACACTGGGGTAGGGTCAACTTAGACTACTTTTTCAAGATGATAGCGAATAAGGATAACAATTGATAGCTAATCGATACCCTGAAAAAGAGCTCAATTCTTCGAATATTACAATATTGAATGGTATATTAATTGCAGCGGATTTAAGGAAGAAGGAAATGAATATGAGCATATCAGTGAATTTACCAAGTTTTACGATCGGGCCGGATGCCTATGACGATATTAAAAAATACGCAGGTTTTGCAGGAGAGAAAGTAGCCATCATAGGTGGAGAAACTGCTTTGGAGAAGGCTTTGCCAAGATTGAAACCAGCGATTCAAGCAGCCGGTTTAACCATTACCGCCATTGAATGGTATGGGGGTGAAGCTTCTTATTCAAACATTGATCGCCTTGTCGCTTTAAACCAAGTTCAAGCAGCAGATATGATTTTTGCGGTCGGTAGCGGGCGTGCCATTGATACTGGTAAAACAGTTTCAGCTAAACTTGAAAAGCCAATTTTCACTTTCCCAACAATTGCCTCGAACTGTGCGCCAACTTCATCCGTTTGCGTCTTATATAATGACGACCATGAATCAGCGGGTTCATACCGGTTACATGCACCGGCCGTCCATTCATTTGCCGACTCAACTATTATTGCTGAAGCACCTGAGCAATACATTTGGGCCGGAATCGGTGACGCAATTTCTAAAGAAGTAGAAGTATCTTTTTCAGCTGAGGGACGAGAATTAGCCTACAATAATACAATCGGTGTCCATATTGTCCAAGGGGCTAACCAACGTGTCTTGAAAAATGGCTTAGCGGCACTTGAAGCTGCCAAAGCCCATCAGGAATCGCCTGCTATCGACAATATTTTATTTGAGATACTTGGGACAACTTCTTATACGTCAGTATTAGTAGATCACGACTATAACGGTCACTTTGCCCACTCATTCTACTACGGAGTAACTGTCTTACCTCAAGGGGAAAGACACTTGCACGGTGAAATCGTATCTTACGGGGTATTAATCGTTCTACAATTGGCTAAAAAGTATGACGAATTGAAAGAAATTCGTGATTTCATGATTTCAGTGGGTTTACCAACGTCATTAAAAGCCTTAGAAATTGAAATTGACGAAGATTTGAAAACGGTATTAGATAAGGCCTTTACCTTAGATCATATTCAAACATCACCATTTGAAATTAACCGTCAAATGGTTGAAGATGCTATTCAAGAAGTTGAAAAATTAAACCAATAATTTGATGCATCATCATTTATATAATCGAGTGTGGGCTGTGGCGAAATGCTGCAGTCCCTATTTTGGATTTTTGAAGTGGTGAGGGCAGGGCGGGTAAAGTAACTTTTGCAGTCGGTCCATAAAACATGATAGAATGATAGCGATGAATAAGAAGCTTTATGCATGTAGAGCCTTTTATATTTGGGGAAAAAGTGATACAATTGACTAATTGTAAAGCAGTTTTTTTACAAAGTGCCCGGTTCTTACCAGAAGGATTTTAATGTGTTTGATAGGTGGTTTAGAATAACCAAGTAAACTAGCAAGAGACATATAAATTCATGAATCGGCCTTCAATATATAAATCAAAATAAGAGGCAAGTTGGCATCTGACTAAGTTGATGATTTGTCTTATTTTTCGAGAGGAGAACACTTAATGGACTTAAAAAATCAAGTTGCCCAAGTCATTAAATCGAGCATTGAAACTGAATTGACTTTGGAACAAATTCAAAATCTATTAGAAGTACCAAAACATGAAGGACACGGGGATATCGCCTTCCCATGTTTTATTTTTGCTAAGGAATTGCGCAAAGCGCCTCAAGCCATTGCACAGGAAATTGCACCACAAATTGAGGGAGAAATTGTAGACCGTGTTGAAGCAGTTGGCCCATACATCAACTTCTTCTTAAATCAAACATTGGTGACACAAGCGATCCTAACTGAGATTTATGAAGCAGGTAACCACTTTGGTGAATTAGCCATTGGACACGGTGAAAATATCACCATCGATATGTCTAGTCCAAACATTGCGAAACCAATGTCAATGGGACACTTACGTTCAACTGTTATCGGGAATGCCATTGCCAACATCACAACAAAAGTTGGGTTCAATCCAGTACGTATCAACCACTTGGGTGACTGGGGGACACAATTCGGTAAGTTGATTGTTGGTTACAAAAAATGGGGTTCTGAAGAAGCTGTTCGTGAAAACCCAATTCAAGAATTGTTGAAATACTATGTACAATTCCATGAAGAAGCAGAAAATGATGAAAGTCTTGAAGATGAAGGACGTCTATGGTTTAAAAAATTAGAAGACGGCGATCCAGAAGCTTATGCATTATGGAAATGGTTTAAAGACGAATCATTAAAAGAATTCCAACGCATCTATGATATCCTTGGCATTGAATTTGATTCTTACAACGGGGAAGCATTCTACTCAGATAAAATGCCAGCTGTTATCGACGAATTAGATGACAAAGGCTTATTAAAAGTGGACCGCGGTGCAACAATCGTTGATTTAGAGGCTTATAACTTAAACCCAGCTTTAATTAAAAAATCTGATGGGGCGACTTTATATATCACACGTGATTTAGCAACAGCTTTATACCGTAAGGATACTTATAACTTCGACCAATCGCTTTACGTGGTAGGTAACGAACAAAGTAACCACTTCAAGCAATTAAAAGCTGTATTAGAGTTAATGGGATATGACTGGGCTGCAGACATTAACCACATTCCATTTGGTTTAATTACTCAAGATGGTAAGAAGTTATCTACTCGTAAAGGTAATGTTGTATTGTTAGAAGACGTATTAAACGATGCCATTGACTTGGCCTTCAAACAAATTAACGAGAAAAACCCTGACTTAGAAAATAAAGAAGAAGTTGCCCATCAAGTTGGTGTTGGTGCTGTTATTTTCCATGACTTGAAAAATGACCGCTTAAATAGCTTCGACTTCAACTTAGAAGAAGTTGTGCAATTTGAAGGGGAGACTGGCCCATATGTACAATATGCCAATGCTCGTGCTCACTCAATCTTGCGCAAAGGAAACTTTGAGCCGGCTAAGATCAGCGAAATGACAAACTTCAACCTAGATAGCGATGAAGCTTTCCAAGTATTGAAAGAATTGAACCGGTACCCAGATATCGTAGCTAGTGCATATGAAAAATACGAACCATCTGTTGTGGCTAAATACTTATTAGCCTTATCTCAACAATTCAACAAATACTATGCACATACACGTATCCTAACTGAAGATGATCAATTACAATCGCGTTTAGCATTAGTATATGCCTTAACACAAGTGTTAGAATCTGGTTTAGCTATCCTTGGCGTACAAGCACCAAGCCAAATGTAATTTTTTGGACGCTAGGTTGTTAAAACCGATTTAAAACAAAATATGTTTTCATAGGAGAAGGGTAGTCACTGCCTTTCTCCTTTTTATTGACTTTTAACTCATATTCTTCTAAGAATTCTCATCTACCTTTAAAAATTCTATACAAGTGTCTTGACTTTAAATATCAAACCTTTATAATAATGAAAGCATAAAATCCTGTGAAGCATTGAGGGCGGGACCCGAGGTGTGACCAAATAATATCAATTGTGTTCTTAGGTCAATTTGCGAATGGCCTTATTTTTTTGGGGAAAAATAGAGTAAAACAAATTTGAGGGAGATGTGATTTATGGCAATTAAAGCGAAACCACTTTTATTAGATGTAGAGGAAAAGCCGTTGTTCGCGAAAGGTTTATTATTGAGTTTTCAACATATATTTGCAATGTTTGGAGCAACAGTATTGGTGCCAATTCTTTTAGGTATGCCTGTATCTGTTGCTCTTTTTGCGAGTGGGATTGGGACTTTAATTTATCAAGTTGCAACTAAAGCGAAAGTACCCGTTTACTTAGGGTCATCATTTGCTTATATTACAGCGATGCAAATTGCAATTCAACAAATGGGCGGAGATGTTTCAGCAGCCCAAACTGGTGTCATCATTTCTGGTATAGTCTACGTTCTTGTAGCGATTGCGATTCATTTTGCAGGTACTAACTGGATTGATAAATTATTACCGCCAATCGTTATTGGACCTATGATCATGGTAATTGGTTTAGGTTTATCATCAAGTGCGGTAGCCAATGCAGGTTTCGCAGAAGATGGAGATGTACGTAACATCGTCGTAGCTGTTGCGACCTTCTTGATCACAGCCCTTGTCCAAACAAGAGCGAAAGGCTTTTTCAAAATTATTCCGTTCTTAGTAGGGATTATTGGTGGTTATATTGTAGCGGTCCTATTGGGGATTGTAGATTTTACACCAGTTGTAGAAGCGCAGTGGTTTGAGTTGCCAGATTTATACCTACCATTTGAGACATCTCTGTTTGAATCATATAATTTATACTTTGGTCCTGAAACATGGGCGATCGTACCTATTGTCTTGGTAACTATTTCAGAACATATTGGTGACCATACAGTATTAGGTAAAATTGTTGGCCGTAACTTCCTAAAAGATCCAGGTCTAAGCAGAACCATAATCGGTGATGGGGTAGCCACTGCAGTGTCAGCCTTCATCGGTGGACCAGCGAATACGACATATGGTGAAAACACTGGGGTGATTGGTTTAACGCGTGTGGCTTCTGTATCAGTTATCCGAAACGCCGCTATTATCGCTATTATCTTAGCCTTCCTTGGTAAATTTACTGCCTTGATTTCAACAATTCCAAACGCTGTAGTCGGTGGGATGTCTATATTACTTTACGGGATTATCGCAAGTAACGGTTTGAAAGTCATGATTGAAGAACAAATCGACTTCAACCAAGTACGGAACTTAATTATTGCATCAGCAATGTTGGTTATTGGTTTAGGTGGCGCGGTCTTAGACCTTGGTTACTTAACCTTCTCAGGAACTGCCTTATCAGCCATCGTTGGTATCGTATTAAACTTAATCTTACCTGCAGAAGTGAATTTCCAAGCAGATAGAGACGTTAAATAATTAAATAAAAATTTTTAGCAAAACGGCGGTTGAGATAGCTTAGTCTCAACCGCCGTTTTAGCATTTATTGTTTTTCAAATGTGTTAATTAGTCTCTAGAATAGTCTTTATCTTCGCCTTGTAATTCTGGGTTGGTTTCAACTTCGTGGTACATGTTATGGATAGACAGTACAACGAACAAGAATAAGAAGGCTGTTTGTAACCAGAAAATGGTCAAATCAAACATACCGTGCAGGATAACGATACTGCAGAAACTACAAATCAAGGCTAAACGTCGACGTAAAATCGGATATTGCCGCATTTGATGAATCTTCTTGCCTAATGAAATCAGCGAAGGTAACAATATACCTGTCCCAACGGCACCGTAGGAAAGAAGGGTGTCTAGAACAATATTATGGGCATGTTGAGTGTATTTGTCCCCATAGTCTTGCCAGACATTGAGATAAGTCAAAGGCCCTTGTCCAAACCAAAAGTTATCTCTTAAGCCTTTCAAGCCGATTTCCCAGATGACAAACCGGTCTTCAAAAGCAAATCCTAAGTCCTCAAATCTTGGAAGGAAACCTAATTTGATAGCGATCAGTGTGCCAATCGTGGCAGTTAGAAATGTCCCAACTGCTATTTTTTTATAACCTAATACGAAATAGAATACAAAGAGTGTCCCAATCACCACGAGTAGTGAGGTACGGGTCCCGGTATAGCTGATCGCGAATAGGTTGCATAAGGATATAAATAGGAAAACGAATTTCTTCCGGTATTTGGTCGTCCGCATCATTTTGTAGAGGCCGATGAAGAAGAAGAATTCTAGCATCATGGCATAGTAATTGGGGTTGGCAAATGTTGCTTCCGCCCGACCGTTGTGGATGCGGTTAATCTCTGGGGATATGAAACTGTAATCCCATTCTGGTACCCAATTTAAATATTCAAAGGTTGCGAATATAAAGATGATAAATGAGCCAATTAAGGCAATGTTCAACAATTCTTCAACGTAATAGGGTCGAATGACTTGCTGGTAATAGTTAAAATAGATAGCGATTGGTATAAAGGCAATCGAAATCCCTAATCCTGCCCAGTTTTGAAAGATAAATGAAATCACTGCTGAATACGCAATAAATATCCATATTGAGGTTGCCACTTCTCGCTTAATGTAGCGCGGGCCAAGTAGGCCTAACATGAATAAGAATATAAATATGACAGCGAAAGTGACTAAGGTCATATAAAATGGAAATAGGTTACTGATAAATAATATCGAGATCAGTAATGATTGAACTGGCCAGGTTAGTTGAGCTTCTGGTTTACTCACCAAAAGTACACCTCCCTAATGTAATCATAATTATCATTATAGCAACAATTCACGGGAAAAACACGGATAGGTCGCAATATTATCAGATTTTTAAGACCTTTAATTTGTGGTGCGGGCAAGGAGTAAATTCCTATTCTATAAGCACTATAATTAAAAGATAGGTTGAATAATGATATAATAAGTTATATTGATTGGAGGGACGGATATGGAAAAACTCATTTGGACCGGACTTGATGAAAAGGCCTTTAAACCTTACAAGTCTTGGATAAACAAAGGTAGTCCTGGTATCTGTGGCACCTATTGTGCTGCGGTATTAACACACTTTACAGTGCTTAGGGACACCAACCATTGGATGGCTAAACAGGACCTAATTAATGCCTTTAAAAAAGTTGTCGACGACTACCACCTACATAATGGGACTTTTTATTGGAATGTGGAAACAGGCTTAAATTCGGTATTCAATTTCGAAAATTACCGTGCGAAATCAGGCTTATTACCGGATATTGAAGTGCCTAAGTTAATTAATCAATACCAAGCACCAGTCATCGTTGGTACCTTAAAATATTTAGGTTCCGCCTATAAAAACCATTGGCTAATTGCCTATGCTTACGCTTATGACGAGAAAAATGATTTATATTTTAAAGTTTACGACAATCACGGTAAATACAATGCGGTCATTCCAGCTAAACAAACGAATGCCTATGTGTATTTAGAGCCGATCCAAGCAACGACAATAGAGCCGTCTACTGACGAAATAATAAATGAAGTGGACGATTTTACGAAAGATATTGCGATTGAAACCAATCAAGCGAGACAAATCTTTTTAAAACGACAAGCTAAAGAAGCTGAAGAACGTAAGAAAAAACAAATTTTTGGAAAAGAGTGGGATGAATGGAAAGATATGATTATATAAGTATCGGCGGTGGGAGTGCTGGTATCGCATCAGCAAACCGTGCCGCTGAATATGGAGCTAAAGCTTTAATTATCGAGAAAAGAGATGTTGGTGGTACCTGTGTAAATAGAGGTTGTGTACCTAAGAAGATTTCCTGGCATGGCACGATGCTCAGAGACCAGATCAACGAGTACGGTTCTGCATATGGCCTAAACTTCACTGAAGAAGGTCCAGTTGACTACCCTGTATTAAAAGCCAATAGAGATGCTTATATTGACCGCATTCACGGTGGTTATGCATCTGGTTTTAAATCTCGTGGGACCCATTATTTAGCGGGTGAAGCGAAATTTATCGACAACCACACAGTAGAGGTTGACGGCGTTCAATATACAGCGCCACATATCGCCATCGTTCCAGGTGGCCGTCCACGTTTAATTGACCTACCGGGTATTGATTTAGTAGATACTTCTGACGACTTTTTCGAATGGAAAACTTTACCAGAAAGCGTCTTAATCATTGGTGCAGGTTATGTGGCAACCGAATTTGCGGGCGTATTAAATGGCCTAGGTGTCAAAACAAGCCAAGCTGTTCGACATGACCGTCCTTTAAGAGGATACGATCAAGCAATTATCGAAGTCTTAGTTGATGAAATGAAGAAAACGGGCATTGAATTGCTGACTGAAAGCGATCCTGAATCCATTGAACAATTAGCTGATGGTTCACTTCGCGTAAACTTTAAAAATGGCCAACATGCTGATGCTGAAAAAGTGATTTACGCCATCGGACGTACACCAAATACAGATAATATCGGTTTGGAAAATACAGATGTTAAATTAACAAAATCAGGCCACATCAAAGTGGATGACTACCATAATACCAATGTGGAAGGCTTATATGCCTTTGGTGACGTTATAGGTAAAGTTGAATTAACACCGGTAGCCATTATGGCGGGTAGAACATTATCCGATACCATTTTTAATGGTGCTGACCCGTACTTATTAGACTATGACACAGTACCAACTGTCATCTTTACCCATCCAGCAATCGGGGCGATTGGTTATTCAGAAGAGGCAGCTAAAGAAAAATTTGGTGCGGACAAGGTGAAAGTGTATACTTCAAACTTCACGCCAATGTATTCAGCAGTTTCAGAAAACCGACAACCAGCACGGTTTAAATTGATTACCCAAGGCGACGATGAAGTGGTTGTTGGTGTTCATGGGATTGGTTATGCCGTAGAAGAAATGATGCAAGGATTTGCGGTTGGTGTTCGTTTAGGATTAACCAAGGAACAATTCGACCAAACAATTGCCATCCATCCAACAGGCGCAGAAGAATTCGTCACCATGCGCTAAATTTAATAGCATACAAAAAAAAGCGTCCATCAGGAATCAGAAATCCTAATGGACGCTTTTTGTATGGATGTCAATAGACCTGGATGCAAAAAGATTGATTTGCTTTGATTCAATTTTTAATGATAAACGCGCTCGATATAAATTTGGAAGCCGGCCTCAGATACGTCAAAAGTAACATAATCGATAACTGCAGCTAAAATTTCTGTATTAAAAGTATCATTACGGATACCAAGAAGGTCCTCATAATAATATTCAATTTCTGGTTGTCTCTTAGCATTTAACTCATTTAGTTGATCAACAAAGGAGTGCGGAAGATTAGATTTTTTTCCATCAAATTTAATTACAGACGTAGATTGCTTATCGGTCGCGATGGATAGCTCCATTTGGTATTTATTAATTTCATAATGATCAAATAAGTTCATAAATTCTGATATAATACGATTAACCTTTGCGTATTCTCTCATGTTTGTTAATTCTCTCCTTTATGACATCAAGTATAGGGACAAGGAACGCTGCAACAAAACCTCCAGAAAAGCCATTATTGTATAGGTTCAATCCGGCATGGGCAGTACCAGTGTTTTGCACAACTGCTGCATGCAAAGCACCGGCAACAAGACCTGCCTTCCATCCATAATGCCCAGCGATTGGTGCTAGGGTAGTACCAAATAATGCAGCTAATAGTGAACTTGTTGTGTTAGGGTTGTCAATATGCATAGCAATTTGCATCAAATAAATACCTACCATAATAGGGATGATATTAAATGGGTTTTTACCAAATGCTGCAAAACCAATTACAGTCAAGACTCCGCCAACAACTGCACCTTCTAGTTGGCCACCAACAATATGCACATATGTGATAGCAATTAAACCTAGAATACCCATATTCATTAAGGTAATGGGTGTACCAAATTCAATCACAATATCTGAGATTAGTTGTCCGGAAGATTTTCGCAAGTTCATATAACCCTTAAATGAATAATCATTCAAAATAAAACCCGATAAGAATAACACAAGTGAAAAAACGAGAAAAAACCATGTTACGAGCGGACTAAATAATTGTTGGGGTTCAATATCGTAAGATACCGGCAATTCGAAAACCCGCATTATAGATGCAATCAGTAATCCTATAACACCAGCAGTGAAACCAGTATTATATAGATTAAATCCCTGATGAAATCGTATAAAGCTAGATGAGACTGGGTGGATTACGAAACCAATCATTACCCCGGACAAGATACCAACCGGCATACCTATATAGATGGGTAACCCCTGCCCAAATGTGATTAAAGACACTACAGGACTTAGAGCTGAAGAAAAAAGAGCACCCAATAGTAGGTTTGCAATCGGCGTATCCGAATATTTGCTATAAAGAAAGGTACCAATTAGAAACGGTATCGAATTATATAAGTTTTTCCCGAAGAAGGAAAAGCCCATAACTGTCAATATTGCAGCTAAAAGTGGACCAGTAATTTTAGGGGCGTTACGATGTATAAAAAAAGTATTGGCTAAAGTTAAAGTTCCTACGTTAAAAAAAGTTGCACCTATTCCACCAACTTCAAAATAATCCGTAATTAAATTACTAGGAGACAAGAGAATTGTCCAATAACCAGATATTAAAGTGCTAGGTGATTGCATAATTAATCCAAATAATATAAAAATGCTAGCTACTGTATAGAAGAATAAGGGTTTAATTTCAGTTTTACCAAAGAACAGAACTAAAAATCGTTGTAGTTGATTGTTGATTGTATTGCGCATCTAAAACCACCTTTATATAGTATAGTTTATTTTTATTCAATTTTAGCAAGAATTTGGTAGGTAAACAAGCAAAAATTGCAAAGATATATAATGAGATAAACTCAGGAAAAACAGATCATATGACACAATGTAAAAGGGCTATGACGGAAGTGTCACAGCCCTTTGTAGCTTAAAAAAGCAAATAGATAAAATTGTTATTTGTTTAATTCTGACCCCGCATCAAATTTTTCATCCCAACCAGTAGCACGGATAATAAATTTACCGATTTCTACGTAAAGTACTACAGAAGCAGCAGCTAATAGAATTACAGTCCACATTTCCATAGCCATTGGGTCACCTAACAAGTGAACAGTACCGAAGGCGTCGTTTAGACCAGGTACGAATACAGTAATTAACATCAATACTGTTGAAGCTAATACTGCGATGTTTAACCACTTGTTGTCGAATGGATTTGAAGCGAATAGTGACTTGAATACTGACTTAGAGTTGTAAGCGTGGAACAATTGGATGAATGCTAATGTTAAGAAGGCCATAGCTTCTGCATCTTCCAACGGCACACCCATTTGGTAACGACCGTACCAGAATACAAATAATGTTACAGCACCTTCATAGATACCTTGATAAATAATTGATGGTAATACACCATTTGATAATAAGTTACCAGAACGTCCACGAGGTTTGTGTTCCATTACATCAGATTCCGCTGCTTCAAGACCTAAAGCAATTGCAGGGAAGGTATCAGTTACTAAGTTGATCCATAAGATATGAATAGGTTCTAAGATTGTCCAACCAAGCATTGTTGCAACGAATAAAGTCATAACCTCACCCAAGTTAGCAGATAGTAAGAATTGAACTGCTTTTTGGATATTTGAGAATACTTTACGTCCCTCTTCGATTGCAGTGATGATTGTCGCGAAGTTATCATCTGCAAGTACCATGTCAGAAGCACCTTTAGAAACTTCTGTACCAGTGATACCCATACCAATACCGATATCAGCTTGTTTCAAAGAAGGCGCGTCATTAACACCGTCACCAGTCATCGCAACAACTTTATCGTGTGATTGCCAAGCAGATACGATACGAACTTTATGTTCTGGAGATACACGCGCGTAGACTGAGTATTGTTCAACATTTGCTGCTAATTCTTCATCAGTCATTTCATTTAAGTGTGCACCAGTTGTAACTGCTTCTTCTTGACCTTCTTCAATGATACCTAAACGAGCTGCGATAGCTGCGGCGGTATCTTTGTGGTCACCAGTGATCATAACAGTACGGATACCCGCTTGTTTTGCAGTAGCGATAGAGTCTTTAGCTTCTGGACGCTCAGGGTCAATTTCCCCAACCATACCAGCGAAGATTAGATCATGCTCTAAAGTTTCTGTGTTGAATTCACCAGGTAATTCATCAATGTAACGGTAAGACATACCTAATACACGTAATGCTTGGATAGCCATAGCGTGGTTAGCGTCTAATAATTCCTTACGAGCAGCTTCATCCAATGGTAAGATTTCGCCGTTGTTCACGTAGTGTGTACATTTTTCAATAATAACATCAGGCGCGCCTTTGGTCATTGAAACGTATTTACCGTGTGATTGCTCTTCACCTAAAGTTTCGTGAACAGTAGTAGACATTTTACGATCTGAATCGAATGGTACTTCACCAACACGAGGTTGAACTTTGATTGTTTCACGTACATCGTAACCTTTGTCGAAACCGAATTGAATCATTGCAGTTTCAGTAGGGTCACCAGCTAATGAACCATCATTGGCGATTGTAGAGTCATTGGCCATATTCATAACTCGGAAAACAGGTTCGTTATGGTCAATGTCCTCAGATGCATCGTGTAATTCACCATTGTAGTAAACTTTTTCGATAGTCATCTTGTTTTGAGTTAGGGTACCAGTTTTATCTGAACAGATAACTTCAGTACCACCAAGCGTCTCAACAGCTGGTAGCTTACGCACCAAAGCACGACGATCAGCCATTTTTTGAGTACCTAATGCAAGGATAATAGTTGAGATAGCAGGTAGACCTTCTGGAAGGGCAGCAACGGCAATTGAGATTGCAGTTAATAGCATTGTGATCCAGTCAAATCCACGTAATAAACCTAGGAAGAAAATAACAACGGCAATAATAACAATTGCATAAGTTAGGAAACGAGTTAACGCGTTCATATTTTCTTGTAGTGGTGTTGTTTTACCTTCAGCGTTTTCTAACATCTCAGCGATGTTACCAACTTCAGTATCCATAGCTGTTGCAGTTACAATACCTTCACCACGACCGTAAGTTACGTTAGTAGAAGAGAATCCCATATTTAAACGGTCACCGATACCAGCGTCACCTTCAACAGGGGCCGTATCTTTAGTAACCGGTACAGATTCACCAGTTAAAGCAGCTTCTTCAATTTGTAATGAACTTGCTTTAAATAGACGTAAGTCGGCAGGAACAACGTCACCAGCTTCAAGAATTACAATATCACCAACAACGATATCTTTAGAATCGATTGCTTTAACTTCGCCACCACGACGAACGTTTGCTTTAGGTGAAGACATTTTCTTAAGAGAGTCAATAGCATCCTCAGCTTTATTTTCTTGAACAACACCCATGATTGCATTAATTAATACAACCGCAAGAATAATAATTGCATCTACCAAACCGTGAGTACCTTCTAAAATTAATGAAAGTGCTGCAGCGATTAATAAGATAATAATCATTAAATCTTTAAATTGATCCAAGAACTTTTGTAAGGTTGACTTGCGTTCACCTTCTTTAATTTCGTTCGGTCCGTTCTTCTCTAAGCGACTGGCAGCTTCAGCATCAGATAAACCTTCAGTAGAAGAATTTAATGATGTGAAGACTTGATCAGCATCTTGAGTGAAGAAAGACTGATTGTTCTTTTCTTCTGACATTAATTATCTCTCCATCCTTTAAATTATTACCCCTAAAGCAAGATCCAGAGGTTGTCTTTCAAAAAAAAGACCTATGACTACCCCTCCAAGTAGAGAAGTAGCCATAAGTCTCATCTTTTAAGACGGCACCAGCAGATATCTGCCGTATATGTTGGCGCCGCCACGATACAATAATCGCTGATTACTCCCTCATGGAACTGTTTAAGTTAAGATAATTATATTTTATTTAAGATAGAATTGCAATAATTAACTGAAATTAAAATGCGCAAAGACTGTCTAAATTTGTTGAATGGCAAAAGCACCATTTTTGGGGTATAATAATTGTTCGTGAAAAAAGAAAGGTGTTGAATATGGAGTCATCTTACATTCAAATTATTAATCAAAGCTTACCATTTAATAAAAAGCAAATTGAAAATGTATTGGGATTGCTAGAAGAGGGCAATACAGTACCTTTTATCGCTCGTTATCGTAAGGAAGTTACGCAGTCATTAGACGAGGTTCAAATTAGAGAAATTGAACATGCTTACCAATATACGAAACAATTAGAGGAAAGAAAATCATCAGTTCTTGCAAATATTGAAGAACAAGGAAAATTAACAGATGATCTAGCTAAAAAAATTAAACAAGCGACAATTTTACAAACGGTTGAAGACCTTTATGCGCCTTATAAACAAAAACGTCGTACAAAGGCAACCATTGCCAAAGAGAATGGTTTAGAAGATCTTGCCAAATGGTTATTTTCATCACCAACTACAGGTAATGTTCAAGCGGAAGCTGAAAAATTCTTAAATGACGAAATAAAAGACACTAAAATGGCCTTGGATGGGGCACACGAAATTATGGCTGAATGGATTGCAGAAGATGCAGATATTCGTCTATGGTTACGTAAATATACTTTAAAAGAAGGTAAATTAACCAGTCTAAAACGTAAAAATGCGGAAGATGAAAAAGCTATCTTCGAAATATATTACGATTTTAGCCAAAATATCCAAAACCTGAAACCTTATCAGGTATTAGCGATTAATCGGGCTGAAAAGTTGAAGATTTTAAATGTTTCTATTGAAGCTGATGAGTTTCCAATCATTGAACACTTGGTACACCGTTTTATCAAAGGCCACCCAGTGTCAACGCGCGAAATCCAAGCGGCTATTCAAGATTCATTAGATCGTTTCTTAAAACCTTCTATTGAAAGAGAATTGCGATCTAAATTAACTGAGACAGCTGAAACACATGCAATTGCCACTTTTTCAACGAACTTAGGTAACTTATTAATGCAACCGCCATTGAAAGGCCGTGTGGTTCTAGGATTAGACCCAGCATTTAGAACAGGTTGTAAGTTAGCTGTTGTTGATGCAACTGGGAAAGTGTTAGCTAAAACCGTAATTTATCCGCATGCACCGGTCAACAAAAAAGCTGAAGCCAGCAAAAAATTTATCGAATTAATCAAGACTTACCAAGTAGAAATGGTTGCGATTGGTAACGGCACAGCAAGTCGTGAGTCTGAACAGTTTGTTGCTGAACAAATCCAAGACAATGACTTAGACTTGGTTTATAGCATTGTCAATGAAGCTGGCGCTTCAGTTTATTCCGCTAGTGAAATTGCCCGCGAAGAATTTCCTGAGTATAACGTTGAAGAACGTTCAGCCGTGTCTATCGCGCGTCGCTTGCAAGACCCATTAGCTGAATTGGTAAAAATAGAACCTAAAGCCATTGGTGTAGGGCAATACCAACATGATGTTTCTCAAAAAGAACTTGCTGAAAGTTTAGATTTCACTGTTGAAACTGTGGTTAACCGGGTTGGAGTCAACTTAAATACAGCTTCTGCTTCATTATTGAGCCATGTTGCCGGCTTATCGATGACAGTTGCTAAAAATATCGTTGAGTACCGAAACGAAAATGGTGTGTTTACTGACCGCAAGCAATTAGGTAAGGTAAAGCGTTTAGGACCAAAAACATATGAACAAGCAGTTGGTTTCATCCGTATTACGGGGGGCGACAACATTTTAGATAATACAGGTATACACCCTGAAAATTATAAGGAAGTTAAGGCAATTCTGAAAGACTTAGGTATTTCTTTAGAAGAACTGCAAAGTGAAGAAGCCAGAAAAACAATTGCCAATTTCGATCTAGATGCCTTATCTGAAACATATGGTATTGGTAAAGCGACCTTAGTAGATATTCAAAAATCACTAATGACACCAGGACGTGACCCACGAGAAGACGTCGCTGCGCCAATTTTAAGATCGGATGTTCTTTCATTGAAAGATTTAAAAGTAGGGATGAAATTACAAGGTACAGTGCGTAATGTTGTGGATTTTGGTGCCTTTGTCGATGTTGGTGTCAAACAAGATGGTTTAGTCCATATTTCGAGAATGTCTACAAAATTCGTAAGTAATCCAAGTGATATCGTTTCTGTAGGTGATATTGTTGAAGTTTGGGTATCAGAAGTAGACGAGAAAAAAGGTCGAATTGGCTTAAGCATGCTTGAAATTAAATAAACTTTCTTAAAATTAGAAAATAATTAAAATTAAATTAAAAAACACTTGATTATTCTGTTTTATTTGTTATATTTAAATTAACTTAAAGAGAGGAAGGTAGAAACAATGATGACTGTACATTCAAATATGCAAGCGGAATTTGTTTCTGCTTTCCCACATCTAAATTTATTATTATCATTAGCTAACTGAGGATTCTACCATATATTGTAGAGTCCTATTTCTCGTGAGATACGGGCTCTTAGCTAAAACGCCGGCCCGTTTGAACGGGTCGGCGTTTTTTATTTGATTATGTTGTTGGATGTGGCTTTTGGGTTAGTTTTGGGTTGGAGACAATATTTACAAATAGATGGGAGAAATCTTTTATGAAAAATATGAAATTTACTAAAATGCTAACAACGATCTTTGCGGCTTCTATTATAGTAGCTGGTTGCTCGCAAGCAACTACTGCCACTTCTAATCATTCAAATTCGTCATCCTCCTCAGAGGTGTCAACTAGCAAGTTAGATACGGTAAATATTGGTGGCCTTTGGGAACTAACTGGTGCTACTGCGGCATATGGTGTGGTCCAAGATAATGCTGTCCAATTGGCCGTTGAACAACGGAATGAAGAGGGCGGGATTGATGGAAAAGAAGTGAGTTATCAATCATACGACAATCAAGGTACACCAGAAGAAGCTGCTACAGGTATGACTTATTTAATTGAGCAAGGCAATTCAGTCGTCCTTGGACCCGCTACAGCGGCCTTAACTTTTGCTACCCAACCAGTGGCTGAAAATGCGCAAGTGCCATTTGTATCCGCAACGACTACAGTAGATGATGCAACCATTAACTCAGAAACGGGTGAAGTATGGGAATACTTTTACCGGACAAGTTTTGAAATTTCTTTCCAAGGTGCTGCTATCGCTGAGTTTGCCAACCAAAATAGCTATGAAACTGCTGCTGTATTGAAAGACAACTCGACTGATTATGGTCAAAACTTAACAGATATCTTTGTTGAAAAATTTGACGGTGACGTAATCATTGATGAATCATATATTTCTGGTGATACAGACTTCAGCTCAGTCCTAACAAATGTTAAATCTCAAAGTCCTGATGTAATCTTTATTGCAGGTTACTACCAAGAAGCTGGTCCAATCATTAAACAAGCCAGAGAAATGGGTATCGATATTGCGATTGTTGGTCCTAATGGCTTGGGTAACCAAAATATTGTCGAACTAGCAGGTGCTGAAAATATGACCAATGTCTATTATGTAGCCCATTTCGTGTATACAGAAGATGCTGACCAAGATGTCCAAGACTTCTATAATGCTTATGTTGAAAAATTCGGTACTCAACCAGATATGTTCTCTGCAGTAGCATATGACGCTGCAAATATGGTGATGGACGCGATTGATGAAGCCGATTCTACAGACCCAACTGCCATCAAAGACGCTATTGGCGCAACGGAAGGATTTGAGGGTATCGCTTATGATATTACCTTTGATGAAAAACATAACGTATCTGCACCGGCTTATATTCAAGAAGTTGTTAACGGCGAACCAACCGAAAATGTTACAGTAATTGAGCCAGAATAGGGTCAAAAATCTGTACTTTACTCAAGTAAATGATAAAATATATGTAAGCACTTAAAAACTATTGATAAATAGGGAGGGTTCTTCATGAAAATTAAACAATATATGAGTAAAGATGTGATTACTATTTCACCGGAGACTTCTGTAACAGAAGCTGTGGCTAAAATGGAAAGTCACCAGATTCATAATCTGCCAGTTACAAAGAATGGTCAATTTGTTGGGTTAATTACACAAGACATTATTGATGCAAAATCTGCTTCAGATGCGACAAGTCTAAGTGTTTACGAATTGAACTACATTCTTTCTCAAGCTGATGTTGAAAAATTCATGGACAAGAAAGCAGCAACTGCCACTACTGAGTGGATGGTAGAAGAAGCGGCGGAATATATGCGTACGAATAACCTACGCGTGTTACCAATTGTTGATGAAAATAAAACAGTTCAAGGAATCATAACGTATAAAGATATCTTCAAAGCCTTAATTGACTTATCTGGTTATACACCAGGTGATAAAGGTAGCCGTATCGTCGTAAAAGTTGTCGAAGACAGAGTAGGGGTTCTTTCAGAAATTACCAAAGTCCTTGCTGACGCGAGTGTAAGTGTATCGCATATCTTTGTGAATGATGAAGATGGTATTGAAATTACAATTCAAGTTCATGCTGGCCAAGGTGATAATGCTAAAGCAGCTATTGAAACTGCTGGTTATGAAGTTGTCACACTATAATATTATATAGCGGAAAAGTGGTTTAGATTTCAACATCTGGACCGCTTTTTGTATTGCCTAAGTCAGTATTTACGACAAAATATCTGTTATTTAGTAGATTTTCTCATTCAAAAAAACCAGTCAAACCCTTATGAAATAAAAGATTTGACTGGTTTTTAAATGTGTTAAAAAGTACGTATGCGGCTAACAAGATTTGAACTTGCACGAGAATACTCTCACTGCCCCCTCAAGGCAGCGCGTCTGCCGTTCCGCCATAGCCGCGAATCTAGACTTCTGATGAAGTCTAGTGAAAATTAATAGATTAAACCAACTAAGAAAATGACTGCTAAGAAGAATAGTAATAAAACACCCAAAATACTATAGAAGGCTTTTGATTTGTTGACATTACCTGATTGCAAGAAATGTATCGTCAAGGTAATGATCAGTAAGGTAATCTGCATTAAAGTCAATAATAGCACAATAATCATAAAAATCAATGGCGCTAGTAATGAGCTTAAGAAGCAAACGATAGCGACAATTACTGAGATACTATTCATACCGAAGAAATGAGTCAGCCATACATTGTTACTCATTTTTTGGGATTCATTATGCCGATTGAATAGGTGAATAATTGCCGGTAACAACCATAGGCTAATAATGAGAAAGACGAATGTTTTCAAACCAAAGCGCCAAGCAACAAATTCAAAATTCAAGTTTGGTAAGACAGATAAATCAGCAAACCATTCGTAATGAGAAACGAGGTAATTTGCAAGGGAAGTAATAGATACAGTATTTAAGATTGCAAGTAGCAATAAGCTTGTGATACCGTGGTTTGGATTCTTATTTAATTCGTTAGTGGTAGGTGATTGTATCGGTTTTTTGATATAAGACAAAAGATAAGCTATGTAAGAAGTGAGACGGTTGCCATCTTGTTTGTTTTGACGGCGACTAGGGCCACCATTATCAGTAGCTTTTGTCTTTTTATTGTTTTTGCCAAAAGAAAATAATGGTTTCTTAGCTTTCTTCTCGTCTTTATTATCATCTTTGCTATCATAAGAGTCGGTATTGCCACCCGCATAAGCTGCGTTTTGAATTGGAGAGGTTTGGTGCTCTTTATAAGCCTCAAAGTGGTCGTCTTTATCATATATTGTATCCGCATATGAAGCTGCGGGGATTTCAATCGTATCATGAAAGTTGTCATCCGAGTCACGATGGGTAAAAATATAGTCACAATTTGGACAAATTTTTGTATCTGTTGGAATTGTCGACTGACAGTTTGGACATATCATAGTTATCGTTGCTCCTCATCTTTTCATCACAATTTCCCTTCAATATTTACGGGTTTAAAAGTGTGATTTACTTCAATCCATGATAGCATAGTTTTATAGAGGACAGTACAATTACCAAGAATTTTAGTATTTTTTTAAGGAGTAAAATATGACCTATCAACAAAAAACTTTACCAACAAAAGTTGATCCCAAAGAACATATAGAAGCATTAGATGTGTCGAAAACAAAAGAAGAAGATGGGTTAAAGCTATTAAAGATTTTCACCGAAGAAACAGGGGAAAAACCGGTTATGTGGGGGCCATCGATCATAGGCTATGGTATTTACGAATATACGACCACTTCTGGCATCGAAGGCGTTTGGCCAATGACTGGATTTTCGATCCAAAAAGCACGATTTTCTCTGTACCTAAAATTTGATAAGGAAATTTCGCAACAATTTTTAGATAGAATTGGTAAGTATAAGGCGGGTGTTTCTTGTGTTTATGTCAATAAATTAGCTGATATTGATGAAGGGGTACTGAGAGAGTTTATTCGCGAAGGATATCAATATATGCAAAGTCACTTCAAGACAATCGATAGAATATAAAAGTATTTGCATTTTTTTATCTTAAATAGGAGATATCGTTTAACCTTTTAAACTTTCTTTGATAAAATATAACTATACATTAAAAAATTGAAATCGAAATGGAGATGGGATCAATGAAAATGGCACATACTTGTTATCGTGTGAAAGATTTAGAAGCTTCAAAAGCATTCTATAAAGAAGCATTTGGTTTTGAAATTGCAGAAGAAAAAGATTTTCCAGAACACGAATTTACATTGACTTATTTATCTTTACCAGGTGATGATTATGAGTTAGAGTTGACTTATAACTACGGTTCAGAGGCTTATGACTTAGGAAATGGCTATGGTCATGTTGCGATTGCTGTAGAAGATTTAGAAGCGCTTCATGCATCGCAAAGCGAGAAAGGTTTGGATGTTACTGACCTTAAACAATTACCAGGGGATACCAAACCAAGATACTTCTTTGTGACTGATCCAGATGGCTACAAAATTGAAGTGATTCGGTTATAATAACTAAATTCAAGGTCTTTAACGATTAAAGCTTTATCCGACAAAAAAGGATTGTTTTCTAAGTGATTTCATGATAGAATGTCAATATGCGATGAGGCGACACGCACAGCATATTGTAAGTCTGTGCATGTAGTTAAAGAAAGTACACGATGAAAATCACCACGGGAAGTGGGTACTTGGTCAAAAGCTGGTGTGAACAGCTTAGACCCTAGTCTTGGAAAGCGAGGACATTTTTTGTTCTCGCTTTTTTTATTTATCTAAAAATGAAAGCTTTTTCATTTCGCTAAAATTAATTTTTAAGTTATAATAAAGGGTGCAGCAATAATATCAGGGGGATTTAATTAATGCCGAGTAAGAAGTTAGTCATAGTAAGTTTAGATGCTTTTGGAACGGAGGATTTAGCATATGCCTTAACGTTGCCAAACTTCAAAAAGTACCGTCAAGAAGCAGCGTTAGTAGAGGCAGTTGAATCAATTTACCCATCCCTAACCTATATGTGTCATACCTCAATTGTGACTGGTCAATACCCCAAGGATCACGGCATTATAAACAACACACTCTTACAGCCAAACCGAATTTCTCCTGATTGGCACTGGTACACAAAATATATTAAAACACCAACCTTATTCGATATCGCGAGTGAAAATGGTTTGAGTGTTTCAACAATCCTTTGGCCTGTTACCGGTAAAAGTAAATCAATTGATTATAATATTGCAGAAATTTTCGCAAACCGGAAATGGCACTCTCAAGTTGCGGTATCCCTATTAGCATCATCAGTTAAATACCTCATTGAAAAGAATCATAAATTTGGTCATTTACGGTCAGGGATTAAACAACCAGAATTAGACGACTTTGTAACTGCAGTAGCAGTCGATACTATTGAAAATGAACAACCAGATGTGATGGCAATCCACCTTGTTGACCTTGATTCTACACGACATGGTTTTGGCGTGAAATCACCTGAAGCTAAGGCGGCCATTGAGCGAATGGACGCACATTTAGGCCAATTATTTCATGCGATTGAAACAACGCCTGCCTATAAAGAAGCCCATATCGTCTTATTAGGTGATCACTATCAAATTGATACCCAAGTCGTTATAAGACCGAATCATCTATTTAAAGAAGCTGGATTAATTCAAACAAAAGCACAAAATGAAATTCAAGATTATAAAGTCTATGCAAAAGCGGCGGACGGGTCTTGCTATATCTATGTGAAAGATCATGATGTATTCACAATGGTACAACTTAAAGAAATACTAGCACCTTTAAAACCATACATCGAAACCTTTTATAATCGCGATGAGGCGGTCGCTTTAGGTGCAGACCCTGAATGTTTTGCCTTAATCGAAGCAAGCGAAGGTTATTACTTTGAAAGTGATATTGAACGACCAATAATGGAAGATACCAATAAACATATTCCAGGCGTCAAGCTATTAAAAGCGAGTCACGGCTATAGTCCCAAAAAAGAAAAGTATACGACAATGTTTATGGCAAAAGGCCCTAAGATTAGAGCTGGTGAAACTTTAGCCAGTGGGCGTTTGGTAGATGAAGGCCCAACAATGCTAGCCATGTTAGATTTAGCATTTAAAACGCCAGTAGAAGGAAAAGTTTTAGGTCAAATTTTTAGATAGCAAATAATATTATTTGTTATTAAGTAAGGAGGAAGTTATTTTGTCTAAAGGAAAAGAAGCAAACTCATCAATCCAGGATAGAAGCTTGGTCGATGAAATGTATTATTTTAATATTGGCAATCATTTTGAAGCGTTTAAATTTCTGGGAGCTAAGAAACAAGTTAATAATGACCAAGATGGCTACCAGTTTACTGTATGGGCACCGAACGCCAAGTGTGTTTACTTGGAAGGAGATTTTTCCGATTGGGCAGAACTGCGAATGGATAAGGTTGCTGATACCGGTGCATGGACTATTTTTATGCAAGATGCAAAAGAATGGGACCTTTATAAATTTGTCATTGAAGATCATGATGGCGTTAAACGAGAAAAGCAAGATCCCTTTGCCTTTGCTGGTGAAGTGCCACCAAAGAACGCCTCTGTGATACAAGACATCCCAACTTACGAGTGGCACGATCAAGAATGGATCAAAGAAAGACAGCAATCCAATATGTTTGCTAGTCCGATAAATATTTATGAAGTGCATATGTCATCTTGGAATAGACACGAAGATGGTTCGGCCTATACTTTTGCTGACCTACAAGCAGAATTGATTCCTTACGTTAAAAAAATGGGCTATACCCATATTGAATTTATGCCTTTAATGGAGCACCCATTAGAAGCCTCTTGGGGTTATCAAATTTCGGGTTATTTCTCTATTGCTGGTCGTTTTGGTCATGATTTTGGGCCATTAATGTCCTTCGTAGATGCCTGTCACCAGGCAGGGATTGGGGTCATCGTTGACTGGGTACCAGGTCACTTTGTGGTAAATGATGATGCTTTAGCTAACTATGATGGCACAGCAACTTTTGAATACCAAGATCCTAAACGTGCTGAAAACGTACGTTGGGGGACTAAAAACTTCGATTTAGGGCGTAGGCAGGTCCAGTCATTCTTAATTTCCAGTGCTGTATTTTGGCTCGAAACTTTCCATTTTGATGGTATCCGAGTTGATGCAGTTTCAAATATGTTGTATTTGGATTATGACATTGGACCATGGGTGCCGAATAAATACGGACATAACGTTAATCTGGAAGGGCTTGAATTTTTACGGAAACTCAATACAGAAATTCTTTTCAGAGACCCATCTTACTTAATGATTGCTGAAGAATCTACCGCTTGGAGCGGGGTAACGAAACCGACTAGCCAAGGTGGTCTAGGATTTAACTTTAAATGGAATATGGGATGGATGAATGACACCTTGAAATTCTTCGGGATTGATGCCTTAGGTAGAAGCTCTAACTACAAGTTAATTAATTTTACTTTCATGTACATGCATGATGAGAATTTTGTTTTACCTTTCTCTCACGATGAAGTTGTACACGGTAAGCAGTCTTTACTAGGCAAGATGCCGAATCATAACCGCTATGAGATGTTTGCAAACTTGCGTGTCCTTGAAGGTTACCGACTGCTATATCCTGGTAAAAAATTATCCTTCATGGGTAATGAAATTGGTCAATTCTTGGAATGGCGTTTCTATGAAGGGTTGGAATGGTCATCTCTAGATCGTGAGTATAACACTGAATTCCAATCTTACGTTGCTGAATTGAACCAGCTTTATAAAGAGACGCCTGCACTTCACGAGCAAGATAACCAAAAAGCTGGTATTACTATTATCGAAGCTGATGATGATCAAGAAACCACCTTATCATTTATACGCCATGGTAAAGCAGCGGATGCCTTGTTGGTATGTGCCTTCAATTTTGCACCTGTTGAACGTAGTCACTATCGAATCGGTGTACCGTATGCAGGTACTTATCAAGTGGTCTTAAATAGCGAGATGAAGACATTTGGTGGTAATTGGGTGAGTCAAACCACAAACTTTGAAACATTGGCGGTCCCACATAAAGGCCAACCATATTCACTTGAAATCAATCTACCATCTCTAGCAGCAATAGCCTTTGAACCAGTAAATATCAAACTAACGCCTGAAACAACAAGAAATAAAAACCATTAAAGGGGTTGGTTTGTTACTACAGTTTTCGTTGAAATGTCATGCTCCCATCATATTTGGGTGGGTGCCTTATGAAAAAAGGGGGAAGGGAGTTTATCTCCGCTACTATGTTAAATAATGAAATGATTGCTATGATTCTTGCCGGTGGTAAAGGTACTCGTTTAGGAAAGTTAACAAAAAGTATTGCTAAGCCAGCTGTTCCTTTTGGTGGTAAATATCGAATTATTGATTTTACCTTGAGTAACTGTATGAACTCTGGGATTACAACTGTTGGTGTCGTGACACAATATGAACCGATGATTTTGAATGACCATATTGGGAATGGTGATTCTTGGGACTTAGATACACGCGATGGTGGTGCCTTCGTATTACAACCTTATTCTTCTAGTGATGGAGAAAAATGGTTTAATGGTACGGCAAATGCCATTTATCAAAATGTGTCTTTTATTGATAGTAAAAATCCTGAATATGTATTAATTCTTTCAGGAGACCATATTTATAAAATGGACTATGCACCGATGTTATCAGCGCATAAGGCAAATGGCGCCGATTGTACTGTTGCCGTTAAACCAGTACCTATGAATGAGGCTTCTCGTTTTGGTATCATGAACACCGATGACGAAGGAAAAATCGTTGAGTTTGAAGAAAAACCAGAAAATCCAAAGAGTAATTTAGCTTCAATGGGAATTTACATTTTTACATGGGACAAATTACGTGAATACTTAACGCAAGACCCTGAAGGCATGGAAGACTTTGGTCAAAATGTTATTCCTGCTTATTTAAATAATGATGAGAAACTGTTTGCTTATTCATTCGATGGTTACTGGAAAGACGTAGGTACAATCGACTCATTATGGGAAGCAAATATGGAAGTGCTTGATCAAGAACATCCATTACAAATCCGCGACAAGGCTTGGCCAATTTTCTCAAGAAATACGATAACCACACCACAATTCTTATCGACAGAATCTGTAGTTGAAAATGCCATGATTTGTGATGGTTGTATTATACGTGGCAGTATTAAAAACTCAATCCTTTCTCCAAATGTATTAGTTGGGAAAGATTCGATAATTGCTAACTCAATCATTATGAAGGGATCGAGTATTGGTAAAAATGTCAAAATTGAATACGCGATTTTAGGTGAGGATGCCGTTGTTTCTGATGGGTCTGAAGTCATTGGTACCCCTGATAATATCGCCGTTATTGGTTATGAAGAAGTAGTTGGAGGTAATTAATATGGTTAAAAATAGAGTTACAGCTATCTTAAATTTGAATGAATCGACAACTGATTTAATGCCTTTAACAGACAATAGACCAATTGCCAACTTACCATTCGCTTGTCGTTACCGTATCCTAGACTTCTATTTATCAAGTTTATCGCACGCAGGTGTGCGTTCTGCCGCTTTATTTATGGCTGAAACTGGTCGTTCTGTATATGACCATATCCGTTCAGGTAAGGCCTGGAACTTTGATAATTACACTGGTGGGATTTTTACCTTCTCACAAATGAACCATAAACGTGCTTTATATGAAGCAGCGAGTCGTAAAGGCCCCTTCTATGATGACCATCACTTATTTATTGAACGGTCAAATGCAGAGTATGTATTTGTTTCAGGTGCCAAAATAGTAGCCAATGTCCATCTAGATGAAGTGATTGAAAAATTTGATGGTTGCGATGCTGATATCGTTCGTGTTTACGCTGAAGTACCGCGTGAACTTATTGAATACCATCCAAACGAATACATCATTCATTTAGATGATGACCAAAATGTTGAGAGCCTTTCTAAAGAAGGGATTACACCGATTTCTCAAGCAACTATTAATTATGATATGAACATGGCACTGGTTCGAACAGACAAGTTGCTTGAAATGATTGACCGCGCCGAAGAAAATAACTATTACAAAGAGTTAGATGACGTTATCATTGAATACATGGACGACTATAAAACAGTTGGTTATCTTTATGAAGGATACGTCGGTAACGTAGATTCTGTAAAATCTTACTATGATGTCAGCATGCAAATGCTAAACGGTGAATACTTTACCCAACTATTCCAAGATGATCAACCTATCATAACAAAAGCACATAATGGTTCGCCAACTTATTATGGTAGCCATGCAGATGTCATTAATGCACAAATCGGTACAGGTTGCCAAATTTATGGTGAAGTGGAACATTCTCATATCTTCCGTAACGTGGAAGTGGAGCCAAATGCTAAGGTAGAAGATTCTATCATTTTCCAAAGTGCGAAGATTGGTAAGGGTGCAAGCGTAAAATATGCTATTTTAGACAAAAAAGTTGAGGTAGCACCAGGTGCAGTGATCACTGGAACACCGGAGGAACCTGTTGTGATTCCAAAAGGGACCTATGTCGCTGCATCAGACGAGACATTCCAACACCCAGCTTATAAGTTTAAAAAGGTCAAAGGATTTTAAGTAGTAGATAAAGAGACGAGAGAAGGGTGATTATATGAAAGTTTTATTTGTCGCCGCTGAGGGTGCGCCGTTCTTCAAAACGGGTGGACTTGGTGATGTTGCCTATGCCTTGCCAAAGGAATTGCGCAAACAAGGTGTTGACATCAGAGTAGTATTGCCGTATTACACGCAAATGCCTGAAAGATTCAAGGAGCAACTGATTGAAATCACCCATTTTAGAGTTGAATTAGGTTATAAATCAGCCTATGTAGGGGTAAAGACGCTAACACTTGGTGGCGTTCAGTATTACTTTATTGATAATTTAGCGTATTTTGACCGAGACCAATTGTACGGCCAAAATGACGATGGAGAACGGTTTGGATTTTTTGATATCGCAGTGATTGAAATGATGGAAAAAGTGGATTTTATACCAGACATCATTCATGTAAATGACTGGCAAACAGCCATGATTCCTGCCTTATTAGTGGATCGATACCATTGGGTAGATAGCTACCGAAATATCCGCAAAGTACTAACTATCCATAACATTCGTTTCCAAGGTTGGCAAAATGAATCTGTCTTAAAAGATATTTTTAACACCACCTATGCTTTATACCATGAAAATGGGGTTAAAAAGGAAGGCCAAGTAAACTATCTTAAGGGCGGTATTAATTTCTCTGACAAGGTAACAACGGTTAGTCCGAATTATGCCCGCGAAATTCAAACACCTGAATTTGGTGAAAAACTAGACGGTGAATTACGTTATAATGCTTGGAAGTTATCAGGCATCATTAATGGGATAGATTATGAACAAAACAATCCAGAGACGGATCCTAATTTAGTTGAAAATTATGATGCAGCAACAGTTCAAACTGGTAAAGCAGCCAATAAACGAGCCTTACAGGAACGAGTTGGCCTAAGTGTAGACCCGGATGTTGCTTTACTTGGGGTAGTTACCAGATTGACTGATCAAAAGGGTATGCAGTTGTTACAAGAAAAAGCTGAATATCTACTCACGAATTTCAATATTCAAATTGTTGTGTTGGGTACCGGTGATGAAGCGTTTGAGAACTCATTCCGTTATTTTGAATGGAAGTATCCTGGGGAATTCTGCGCGTATATCGATTTTGATGTCGAATTAGCCCAGCAAATTTATGCAGGTTCTGATATGTTCTTGATGCCTAGTGCATTTGAACCGTGTGGCTTATCACAAATGATTGCCATGCGTTACGGTACTATACCAATTGTCCATGAAACAGGTGGCTTATCAGATACCGTTCAATCATACAATCAATATACTGGTGAAGGTAACGGCTTCTCATTTAACATCTTTACTGGGGATGTTTTCGCCCATATTATCCAATATGCCTTGGATATTTACGAAAACCAACCGGATGTATGGTTCCAATTGATTCACCAAGCCATGGCGACAGACTTTAGCTGGACTGAACCGGCTAAGGAGTATATCCGTTTATATGAAGACTTGTTATAATTTCGGAAAATGATTTAAGCTTGCTAGCCAATTATTTTGGTAAATTGAATATCTTCTTTACATAAGACGATTACTGAGGTTGAGACACATAGGTTTCAACCTCTTTTCCTATTGTATAGAGCCTCATTTTTATGATAAGATAGCTCATAATACATTAAAATTGGATTGGAATGAAATGAAAAGATGAAAGTAGTAAAATTTGGAGGTTCATCAGTTGCATCAGCTGAGCAACTGGTGAAAGTGAAAGATATTGTAATTGGTGACGCTGACCGTAAAGTGGTGATTGTTTCCGCGCCTGGTAAACGGGATAAGGATGATATCAAGGTGACCGATTTGTTAATCGACTTGGCTGCTGAAACCTTACACGATAGTGATAATGCATCAGCTACTTTTAATAAAATCGTAGAACGCTTTAGAGATACAGCTGAAGGGTTAGAAATGGATCTAGCCATTATTGATGACATTTCCAACCAATTAAATGAATTAATTAGTTCGGATATCACAGACCAGCCAGCTTATTTTGTGGATGCGATTAAAGCCTTTGGTGAAGACGCAAATGCGCAATTAATCGCCGCTTATTTCTCTGGATTAGGTTATGAGGCCTCTTACTTAAATCCTCAAGATGCAGGCTTGTTCTTATCAGATAATCCTGGTCAAGCGCGGGTCTTACCAGAGTCTTACCAAAATTTATATAAATTACGCGAACGTGATGGTATCATCGTCATCCCTGGTTTCTTCGGTTACACGAAAGATGGGAAATTAGTGACATTCTCTCGCGGGGGGTCTGATATTACTGGTGCGATTGTGGCAAACGGGGTCAAAGCTTCAATGTATGAAAACTTTACCGACGTTTCGTCTATTTATGCCGCAAATCCTGGAGTAGTCCATAATCCTGTCGCGATTGAGCAGCTGACATATTCAGAAATGCGTGAATTATCTTACGCTGGATTCTCCGTTTTCCATGATGAAGCGCTGCAACCAGCATTCATCGCTGATATTCCTGTAGCGGTAAAAAATACTAATGAACCACAAGCACCGGGTACATTTATTACCCGAACACGCCCAAAAAATAACCTAGCGATTTCAGGTATTGCATCAACAAGCGGATTTGCCTCTGTGTACATTAAAAAATATATGATGAATAGGGAGGTTGGCTTCGTTCGTCGCGTCTTATCTGTCCTTGAAAAATATGGCGTTTCATTCGAACATATCGTATCTGGTATCGATGACATCGATGTTATTTTTAAAGAAGATGCCTTATCGAAAAAAGAATTTGATGAAATGGTTGCTGAAATCAAAGCTGAAACAGCTGCGGATTCTATTGAAAAACGCGACAACCTAAGCTTAGTGATGTTAGTAGGGGAAGGTATGATTGAAAATATCGGGAATACTGCCCGTGCAACAAAGGCCTTGTCAGAAGCTGGGATCAACTTGGAGATGATCAACCAAGGTTCATCTGAGATTTCTATTATGTTTGGCATTATTGAAGAAAGGGAAGATGACGCTGTTCGCGCCATCTACAATGAATTTTTCAACTAAAATTCAATACGTACGAAAAAGGAGTGGCCAGGCCACTCCTTTTCATTTGAATAAAAATCCGAATATTATGAATTAAATAGTAAGAAGTACAAGATAACCACAATACCAAGGACTATACGGTACCAACCGAATACCTTGAAGTCATTAGTTTTAATGTATTTCAAGAACAGTTTAATAGTTAAGACTGAAATGACAAATGCTACAACCATACCAACTAGTAATAGCCAGATTTCTGTACCTGTGAATACGAAACCATCTAAGAAAGCTTTGACCAATTTTAGTGCTGAAGCACCGAACATAATTGGAATACTCATAAAGAATGAGAAGTTGGCTGCTAATGGTCTGGACGTACCAACGATTGTTGCTCCCAAGATGGTTGAACCTGAACGAGATGTACCAGGAACTAGTGCCAATACTTGGAACAAACCAATTTTGAAGGCGTCCATATATGTCATTTCTGCCATAGAGTTGATTTTTACTTGTCTGTTTTTGTTACGATTTTCAATCCAGATAAACCAAATACCGTAGACAATTAACGTAACTGAAACAACAAACCAATTCATTAAGTTTGCTTCCATCCAGGAGTCTAATAGTAGGCCGGCAATAGCAGCTGGAAGACACCCAACGATTACTTTAAACCAAGTCATCCAAGTTTCCTCTTTTTCTGCTTTGGATTTGCTTGGTGCGAATGGATTTAATTGGTTGAAGTTAATCCATACAACGGCTAAAATTGCGCCTAGCTGGATAACAACCAAGAAGATATCCCAAAATTCTCGGCGTGCATTTAATGTAATGAATTCTTCAAGAAGAATCATGTGTCCAGTTGATGAAATCGGTAACCATTCGGTAATCCCCTCAACGATACCAAATAAAATGACCTTTAATGTATCTAACATTTATCAATTTCCCTTCATTCAAAATAAAATAATTTCTCATTTCATTATAAATGAAAACAAGAAAGAAAACAAAGAACCATCATAACTTTAAAAAGTCTTTATATTTGAAATCTGTGAAATCGCTTCTGGGATAGATTGTCATTATTTTTACGAATGTGATATGATTAAAGTAGTCAATAAAATGAATACTTAAGGAGCGAGCGATATGTTTGATTTTTTTAAAAAAGATAAGAAGAAGGAAACTACAAAACAACCGAGTAGTTCTCAAGTAGCAGAAACTTTATTTGCTCCTGCAACGGGCGAATTTAAATCTATCGATCAAGTAGATGATCCTGTATTTTCGCAAAAAATGATGGGTGACGGTTATGCTGTAGAACCTGAAATAGGTGACGTTTATGCACCAGTTGCAGGTACTGTAATGAGTATTTTTCCAACTAAACATGCTATCTATATTAAAACAGATGATGATGTAGAAGTTTTAGTTCATATGGGTATTGATACTGTTGAATTAGATGGTGCACCATTTAATGTCACGGTAGCTGAGGGAGACCAAGTTAGTGCCGGTACCCAAGTCGCCACAGTTGATTTAGACCAATTAGCATCTGCAGGTAAAGGAAAATCAATCGTTGTCGTATTCACTAATTTAGAAGACTTTTCTAACTTACAATTAACTGGATCTGGCCAAGTTAAACATAGTGCAGAAGTAGGTTCGGTAACAGCAAACAGCTAGTTTAAATACGAATATTTATTCAAATCAAGGTCGGGGCCTATATGCCTCGGCTTTTTTTGTTATCTGAAAAATAGCGAAAGTATTGTGATAGCAATGTTTTCACAAGTCACTCCAAGATTATTAGAAAAACGTTCGTTTTTGAAACGATTACAACGATACGTTAAAATTGCAAAGTGAGAAAAATGATTAAAAATACGAACTATTTTTATAAAATAACTTTACTTTTTCTGATTTATAACGTAATATAATTCTTGTAAGAAACGAACATTAAAAACTTTTAAAAATATAACATTCGTTTATTGGAGGAGAAACATGTCTACAAAATTCAAAAATATCGTTTTATTAGCTGGTTCTGTTTTTGCTTTAGCAGCATGTCAAGGGCAAAATGCTGGAACTGATACATCTAGTGAATCAGATTCTCAAGCAACATCTGAAGCTACTGGTGATTACGCTATTGGTATGATCACAGATGAAGGTGGGGTTGATGACCGTTCATTTAACCAATCAGCTTGGGAAGGTATGCAAGCTTGGTCAGAAGAAACTGGCAATAAAGTACAATATTACGAATCAACAGATTCATCTGATTTCGTACCAAACTTCAATACTGCGATTGCAGATGGTTATGACATCATCTTCGGTATGGGCTTCATGTTAGAAGATACTTTTAATGAAGTAGCACCTGCTAATCCAGACCAACAATTTGCCTTTATTGATGGACAAGTAGACCAACCAAACGTTGTATCAATGACTTTTAAAGACCAAGAATCTGCCTTCCTAGCAGGTATCGCAGCAGCAACAACGTCTGAAACTGGAAAAGTCGGCTTTGTAGGTGGAATGAAAACACCGGGTATTGACCGTTTTGAAACTGGTTTTAAAGCTGGTGTTGCTTCTGTAGACGAATCAATTGAAGTAGATGCACAGTATGTTGAATCATTCGGTGATGCTGCAACAGGTCAACAAATTGCCAATGCAATGTATACAAGTGGCGCAGATGTCATCTATACTGCTGCTGGTGGTTCAGGTAATGGTGTTTTCACTGAGGCACGTAACCGTCTTGAAGCAGATAGCGAAGCAAATATCTGGGTAATCGGTGTTGACCGTGACCAAACTGAAGAAGGTGAATGGTCAGGTGGTAACTTTACCTTAACTTCTACAATCAAAGATACTGGTTCTGCTATCGTTGCCATTACTGAGCAAACAATGGATACTGAATTCCCAGGTGGCGAGTTGGTAGAATATGGTTTAGCAGATCAAACAGTTGATATCACAAGAGGTAACCTTGATGATGAAACTTGGGCAACAATTGAAGAAGCGAAACAATCAATCATTGATGGTGAAATTGACGTTCCAGAATTCTCTTATTCAGCAGAGTAAGCGGGTATAGAAAAGTAAACTGCGTCAGTCAAATTGGCTGACGCTTTTAATTTGGATAGGCGTCTAAGTTAGAAAAGAGGAAGATAGACATGCAAAATGAAAATGTCATTGAAATGCGTGATATTACAAAAATATTTGGTACATACAAAGCCAACGATAATATCAATTTCAATTTAAAAAAAGGTGAAGTTCATGCCTTACTAGGGGAAAACGGGGCCGGAAAATCGACCTTGATGAATATTTTGTCCGGTTTACTAGCACCAACATCTGGCGAGATTTTGGTGAACGGTCAAGCGGCAGTCATCAGTTCACCTGACCATGCCAATAAATTAGGTATCGGTATGGTTCACCAACATTTCATGTTGATTGATAAATTTACAGTAGCCGAAAATATTATGCTTGGTAAAGAATCTACAAAATTTGGATACCTTGACGAGAATGCAGCTTATACAAAAATCAAAGAGTTATCTAGCCAATACCATTTAGCCGTTGATCCAGATGCTTACGTACAGGATATTTCTGTTGGTCAACAACAAAGAGTTGAAATCATTAAGGCGCTATACCGTGGGGCTGATATTTTAATTTTTGATGAACCGACTGCTGTATTGACCCCTCAAGAAATCGAAGAATTGATGCACATTATGAAAGCTATGACGCTTGAAGGCAAATCCATTATTTTGATTACCCATAAATTAGATGAAATCACCTCAGTTGCTGATCGTTGTACAGTAATTCGTCGCGGTCAAAGTATTGATACGGTTGATGTTGCAAACACCAACAAGCAAGAGTTGGCGGACATGATGGTTGGACGTCATGTGAATTTCAAAGTTGAGAAAAAGCCAGCTGAGACAGGCGAAATTATTTTGCAGGTCAATGATTTAGTGGTCAATGAATCTAGGGGCTTACAGGCAGTGAAATCTGTAGATTTTGGGGTGCGGGCAGGTGAAGTTTTAGGCATTGCTGGAATCGATGGTAACGGACAAACTGAATTAATCCAAGCGATTTCAGGTTTAAGAAAAGTGGTGTCAGGAAAGGTGACTTTAGCTGGTAAAGATGTGACCAACAAGCGTCCACGTAAGATTACAGAAGCTGGATTAGGACATATCCCTGAAGACCGGCAAAAACATGGTTTATTCCTTGAATTATCGATTGCAGAGAATATGGCTATGCAGTCTTATTACCAAAAACCTTTCTCAAAAAATGGGCTCTTAAACCACAATTTCATCAATGACCATGCCAAAATTCTCATCGATGAGTTTGACGTGAGAACCGAAAGTGAAGCAACGCTAGCAGGTGCCTTATCTGGTGGTAACCAACAGAAGGTAATTATCGCGCGTGAAATAGACCGAAATCCAGACTTATTAATCGCAGCTCAACCGACTCGTGGTTTGGACGTAGGGGCGATTGAGTTTGTGCACGACCGGGTAGTACAACATAGAGACGCAGGGAAGAGTGTATTGTTAATGAGTTTTGAACTAGACGAAATTATGGGTGTTGCTGACCGCATTGCAGTGATGCATGACGGTAAAATAAATGCCATCGTCGATGCTGACGATACGAATGAAACGGAATTGGGTCTATTAATGGCGGGTGTAAGCTTAGAAGAAGCACGCGTGCAAAGCGTCTTACATCCAGTCGGTCAAGATACAATAGCGGAAGGGGGTGAACCAGTTGAAAGCATTTAAGACAAATACGCTGGTTGAAAAATTGGCTATTCCAGTGATTTCTATTTTAAGCGGCTTTATTCTAGGCGCCTTAATCATGTTATTTTTCGGCTACAATCCAATTGCTGCCTACGATGCCATGATCATGACTGTTCTATCTAGCCCATACTTCATTGGTGAAGTCTTAAGACAAGCAACAGTGTTAACGTTAACTGGTTTAGCCTTTAATGTCGCTTACCAATCAGGTTTCTTTAATATTGGTTTATCGGGTCAATTATTAGCCGGGTGGTTATCATCAGTAGCTTTCGCCCTGGCCTTTCCAGATTTACCGCAAATGATTATGGTACCTGCAATCCTCCTTATTGGGACCTTATCTGGTGCCTTATACGCCTCAATTGCTGGTGTTTTGCGCGCATACTTAGGGACAAATGAAGTTGTTGTGACGATTATGTTGAACTATATCATCTTGTATACGACCAATTACCTTATTCGTGAGGTGCTAGGGTCAGGGAATATGACTGATAAAGTTGGCGAGAATGCTTCCTTAGCTTTAGGTTTTATCTCAACATTAACAGGTGGGTCTCGTTTAAATATGGGGATTTTTATTGCTATCATCATGGTTATTCTATACGGATTTGTGATGAAACATACAACTATGGGCTTTGAATTAAAGGCCGTTGGATTAAATAAAAATGCAGCGGAATATGCAGGTATTCACGTGGAGAAAAATATCGTCTTAGCCATCTTCTTATCTGGTGGTTTGGCTGGTTTAGCGGGCGTCATCCATGGTATCGGGACTTTTGGTAACTTGTATACACTAACATCTCTACCATCTGAAGGGTTTAACGGAATTGCCGTTGGCTTGCTTGGAATGGGGACGCCAGTCGGGACTTTTCTAGCTTCTATCTTATTCGGTATCTTGAATATTGGGGCTTCATTTATGCCAAACCGTGCCGGTGTACCGGATGAATTGGCGAGTGTTATTACAGCTGCTATCATCTTCTTTATCGGTTCATCTTATATCATTTCATATGCAATAGATAAATTCGGTAAGAGTAAAAAATCGACAGTGGAGGGGGAACAATAATGGACTTTTCTACTATTTTACAATTAATTGTGTCTTCAACATTAATGTACGCAGCACCCCTTATGTTTACCGCAATCGGTGGTGCCTTCTCTGAACGGTCAGGTGTGGTGAACATTGGTTTGGAAGGGATTATGGTAATGGGCGCCTTTGCTTCAGCCGTTTTCAATATCGCCATGTCAGGCACTTTCGGGGCCATGACACCTTGGGTTGGTCTTTTAGTGGGTGGACTAGTCGGCTTGATCTATTCAGGAATCCATGCCGTCTCATCTATAAACTTCCGCGCCAATCAAACCATTTCCGGTACAGTATTGAATTTAGCGGCTCCTGGGTTATCTGTTTTCTTAGTGAGAGCAATTTATGGGGCAGCGCAAACAGGTCCATTAGCGAAACCTTTTGTGACCTATAATATTTTAGGTTTGAATAACATCCCAGTTATTGGACCAATTTTCTTCCAAAATACTTCCGGTCCAGCCTATCTAGGTATCCTATTCGCTGTAATCGCTTGGTTTGTCTTATTCAAAACCCGTTTTGGTTTACGCCTACGTTCAGTCGGCGAGCACCCAGAAGCGGCTGAAACACTTGGTATTAACGTAAACGCAATGAAATACGCCGGCGTTTTGATTTCTGGACTCCTTGGCGGTATCGGTGGGGCAGTTCAAGCACAGGCCGTACAGAATGAATTTTCTGTAATTACCGTAGCAGGCCAAGGATTCATGGCCATGGCGGCAATGGTTTTTGGTAAATGGCATCCAGTCGGTGCACTACTTGCTGCAATATTCTTTGGATTCGCGCAAAGCTTATCGGTAACAGCAAACTACATCCCGATTATTCAAGATGTACCATCAGTTTACTTAGATATTGCTCCTTACATTTTTACGATCATCGTATTAGTTGTATTCATTGGTAAAGCCCAAGCGCCAAAAGCCTTAGGGAAAACCTTTGTTCAATCGAAATAGAAAAATTATCAAGCATCTATTCAAATTTTAGAATAAACAAAAAGGATTTGGCCGCTGCCAAATCCTTTTTTTATTTATTCCGGTCGTTCTAATACATAAGGTTTTGTGATATCTGTATACAAGTTGCCTGCTAATCTGGCAACAGGGTCTAAGGCTTCGTACAAGACGTAGCCTTTTTCCTCGTCATATACAGATTCATCCAAATGATAATCGGTAATTTCAAGGATGAACATATCAGTGATGATACGGTCCTCGCGGTCACGGATGGGTATATACTGGTAGACTTTCACTTCAAGGCGAATTAAAGCATCGGCCACACCTGGTGGGCTCACAGTCTTAGAATTAACCGTTTGAATGTCTGCTAGGGTCAATTCACTGACGTCTGCTGAAACTTTGGCAGCGGTAGCGTTCATTTTATCAATGAAAGACTTGCTGACAATATTCACTACACCTTCAGGATGGTCTAATAAATTGCGGGCGGTATCTTTAATTGAAAAATCTTCTTTCCGAAGAATAGCCATTGAAATCAAGGGCATCTTTTGCCCGGCACCACTAGTAAAAGAAAAGGGCGCCAAATTGATGACACCCGTTTCCGTGTTCTCACTAGTAATCCAACCAATTGGTCGGGGTACAATGGCACCAGATAGCAATTTATATTGTAGCTTTTCGTCCATTTGACTGGCTGCTAAATGATACATGAATGGTTAAACTCCTTTAAACTGGTGTTACACAAACAATTTCGTTAATGCTGGTATTATCAACGTAGGTTAATAAGCCACTTGCTTGATCACGGGTAAATAATGAAATTTGTGGTTGGAATTGGTGACCAACGATGACAAATGATTCATCTGCATTGAAATTGAAGTCACGCGGGAAATCGCCTTCAGTTGAAATGTTTTGAATTTCAGTTAAACTTTGACCATCTGCTGAAACTTCAAAAACAGTAATTGAGTTGTGACCACGGTTTGAAACGTATAAGAACTTGTTGTCACTTGATAAACGAATCGCTGCTGATGAGTTGAATTCAGTCCAATCGCTTGGAATCGTGTCATAACGGTTACCAGCAACTAAGGAACCATCTTCTTGAATGTTTAATACTTCAACTGTGTAGTCCAATTCCCCTAAAAGGTAAACGATTGGTTCTGAATGGTGGAAGGCAAGGTGACGTGGTCCAGTACCTGGAGCTGCTTTGTATACACTCACTTCAGCTAATTTGTTATCATCATTAAGTGTATAAGTGTGAACTTCATCAGTTCCTAAATCACAGGAAAGAATGTATTTGTGGTCATTTGTTGGATGGATAAAGTGGGCATGGGCAAAGTCTTGATTTTCATGTGGGCCAACTGGTGAAGTATGTCGGATAACATCCGTCACAGTCAATGTACCGTCTTCGTTGACTTTAATCACGGCTAATTCACCTTTTTTGTAGTTAGCGTTATAAAGAACATTTGCTTTTTCATCATATGTTAAGTAACAACCATTTTCGTTAAATACTTTCACACGGTCTTTAAAGGCAAATTGACCATCATTATTTTCGTAGTGGGCAACACCAGGCTCATCACCGTCACTTAAAGTAAATAGGTGTTTGCCGTCTTTAGATAAAGTAATGTAAGTAGGGTTGTTTTCTTCAATAATCAATTCACTTGCTTCAAAAGCTTTCTTATCAGCATTTAGCTTTAAGGTATGAATACCCTTATTGTCTTCACGCGTATAACCAGATACATAAATCGTTTCCATAATAAAAATCCCTTCTTTCTTAAGATAATCTCATTATACAAGAAAACGCTCTTATTAACATCAAAAATGGATATACTTTGATTGTTTAGGCACATATATATAGGAAGAAATATTTGATATAATAGACGTATGCAGTACAGGAGGGGACGTCATGAACGATAAAATCAATCCAGAAGAAACACCATCAACGAAAAACCAGACAGATTTTTCAAAATCCTGGTTTTTCAAATATATTTTAAATAATCGATATACTGGCGCCTTGATGGTCGGTATTTTAATTGTCATTTTCGTGAGCTTATTTACCCGAGTATCATACCTTTTAGACCCCGCCGTTTCCTTTATCCAATATGTTTCACTACCTATTGTCGCAGCAGCCATTTTCTACTATTTGACAGTACCTTTAGTGAATCAAATCGAAAAAGGGGGACTAAACCGAACTTGGGGGTCAGCAATCGTTTTACTACTGATTGCGGTGGTCGTTACAGGCCTTGTCGCCTTGATCCCAACAGTAGCGGATGAAGGGCGTAATTTGATCAATAACTGGGATACTATTTGGACAGACTATCAAAGTCGCTTACAAACCTTGATTCGTGGGGATTGGTACGACCAAGTGAACATGGTGGTCCAATCATCCATGAATAATGTATTAGACCTGTCATCATTTAATTGGGAGAGTATTGCCAATTCAGCAATCACAAGTGTCTCGTCTATCGTAGGGACAGTGACCAGGGTAACAGTAGCTATTTTTACCGCGCCGATTATCTTATTCTACATGTTACGCGACGGCCACAAATTGCCGACATATTTCGCACAATTTCTGCCTATTAAAATTCGTAAGTCGACTTTACACCTATTAAGCGATATGAACTTACAAATTAGCCAATATATCCGTGGGCAAATTATTGTCGCGATTGGGGTGGCGATTATGTTTGTAGTTGGTTACTCAATTGTTGGACTACCTTATGGGGTAATTATTGGGGTTGCTGCAGGTTTCCTAAATATCATCCCTTATATAGGGTCATTCATAGCCATGGTGCCAGCCATTATTGTCGCGATTGTAATGGGGCCAATGATGATTGTAAAAGTCTTGATCGTATTCGCTATTGAGCAGACGATTGAAAGTCGTGTGATTTCACCACAAGTTTTGGGGTCTAATATGGCTATTCACCCGGTCACTATCATGCTTTTATTAATCTCAGCCGGATCAATTTTTGGGGTTGCGGGGGTTATATTCGTCATTCCAATTTACGCTGTCATCAAAGTCATGTTTAGCCACTTCTTTGCTTGGTATAAAAGGGTTTCCGGCTTATATTTAGAAGAAGAAGGCATCTTAGAAGACGCCATTTTAGAGGATACACCCGGCAAGTAATTTTTATTTGTGTATTGAGATAAAAGGGCGTATAATGCCCTCTTGAAGCAATATTCGCATTGTTTACATTATAAAACATAAAAGGAGGAATTAGATGTGGCGTTTAATTAAACGAATTCCCTTTTGGGCTATGTTCGGGGCAATTGTCTTTGCCTTAACACAGGCCATTGGGGAATTATTATTGCCAACGCAGACCGCTCGCATTATCGACGAGGGTGTTGCGGCAGGAGACATGCAGGCTATCTATAGGATTGGTGGTCAGATGATCTTGATTACCATCTTAGTCATCATTTCTGCAGGGATTTCAGTATATATTTCTGCCCGTACCAGCCAAAACTTGGGTAGAAAATTGCGTAATGAAATTTATACAAAAGTTTTGCAGTTTTCAAAAGAAAATATGGGGACCTATGGTGAGGCCTCATTGATTACGCGTTCTTCAAACGATATTCAACAGGTTGAAGTGACTGTTATGATGATTATGCGTATGGTCTTACTTTCGCCAGCCATGCTACTAGCAGCTGTCGTGATGGCCGTATTAGCTAGTCCAGAATTGAGTTTAGTTTATGCAGTCTCAGGTCCAGTATTAGCCTTGTTAATTTTTATTATTTTACGCATTGTGTCACCATATTTTAAATCCATGCAAAATAAGGTTGATGATTTGAACCTTATTTTCCGAGAAGGATTGACAGGTGTACGTGTTGTAAGAGCCTTTAACAAATCAGATTTTGAAGTAGCAAGATTTGCTGAAGCCAATAAAGATTATGCGGATACAGCGATTAAAGCGATGTTCCGGATGTCTTTTTTAATGCCTATCATGACAACAATTCTATCACTAACAAACATTACTTTATCATGGCGCGGTGCCCATTTAGTGGCCGCTCAAAATCTAAGTGTTGGGGTCATCCTTTCATTCGTGAACTATTCATTCATTATCATGTTCTCATTTATGATGTTAGGGATGATTTTCGTGATTTTACCGCGTGCCCAAGTGTCCGCTCAACGGATCAATGAAATTTTGGATACTGAAATCGCTATTCATTCACCTGAAAACCCAGTATCTATTGACCGTCAAGCACCAGGTGAAGTGACATTCGAAGACGTTGCCTTTAGATTTGGTAACGCAGAGCATAATGTAGTGGACGACATCAACTTCCAAGTGAAACCAGGACAAACCTTAGCCATTATTGGGGGTACTGGTTCTGGAAAAACGACGATTGCCAACTTACTCTTACGTTTTTCAGACGTAACTAAGGGTGCTGTTAAAGTCAACGGTACTGATGTGCGCGACTTATCATTGAATAATTTGCGTGATTTGATCGGCTATGTACCGCAAAAAGCCAACTTATTCTCAGGGACCATTCGTGAAAACTTGAAGTATGGTAACGGTGACGCTAGCGATGAAGAACTTTGGTATGCATTACGCATTGCCCAATCTGAATCATTCGTTCGAGAATTGCCGGATGGTTTAGATGCCCACGTGGCTCAAGGTGGGAATAACTTCTCAGGTGGACAAAAACAAAGACTTTGTATTGCCCGTGCCATCGTCAAACAAGCAAACATTTATCTTTTCGATGACTCATTCTCAGCCTTAGACTACACCACTGACCGTAATTTACGAGGCGCTTTAAAAGAAGTGACTGAAAATGCGGCAACAATTATTATTGCACAACGTGTTTCAACTATTCGTGATGCAGATACGATTGTGGTCCTTGATAAGGGTGAAATTTCAGGTATTGGTAGCCATGATGAATTGATGGCAAATGACATCTACCGAGAAATTGTCGAATCACAAATTAAGGGGGCGAACTAATGGCGAATAAAAGAAAAAAACTAGAAGGCCGTCGTCATAAACCAAAAAACTTTTGGTCAACCCTAGGTCGCTTCATCAAATATATGGCTAGTCGGAAATGGACATTCTTATTGATTATTGTACTGATTATCCTAGCAACCACATTCCAAATTGTGTCACCACGTATTTTAGGTCAAGCAACTACTCTGATTACCGATGGGGTAAGTAATGGCTTGCAAAACGTGGATGGACAGCAAATGTACGTCATTGATTATGCTAGGTTAGTAAAAATCTTAACTAAAGTAGTTACTTTCTACTTAATTAGTGCCTTATTTAACTTCTTACAAGGAGCTTTATTAAGCCGTACTGCCCAACGCGTGATTGAAGACTTAAGAAATGATATGCGGGCGAAATTAAACCGTCTGCCGATCTCATTCTTAGATTCAACGCCAAATGGTGAAATCATGTCACGTGCCATTAATGATGTTGAAGCGATTGCTATGTCACTACAACAAACCTTGCAACAGGTCTTGATGTCTAGTACGCAATTTGTCCTAACTATCGTGATGATGACCTTAATCAGTTCAAAAATGACCTTAATTGCAGCAGGAACTATTTTATTATCTACAATTGTTATGCTGTCTATTACACCGGTATCGCAAAGACTATTCGCCACCCAACAAAGGGTGCAAGGGAATATGAATGCATATATCGAAGAAAACTATTCTGGTCAAATTGAAAATAATGCTTTCAACCAAAATGAAGGTAAAATTGCTCAGTTTGAAGAGAAATCAGCAGAATACTATGCGGTTTCTTGGAAAGCCCAATTCATTTCGGGTATCTTAATGCCGTTGATGAACTTGGCGAAAAACTTTGGTTACGTAGCGGTAGCTATCGTCGGTGGTTTCTCAGTGGCTAACGGTACTATGGTAATTGGTGACGTTCAAGCCATGCTACAATACGCAGGGATCCTATCAGAGCCCCTAAAACAAACGGCTAACATGATAAACCAATTACAACGTATGGTAGCGTCTATCGAACGTATTTTTGAATTCCTTGACGTTGAAGAAATGGAAGAAGTGACTTCTGGTCAACCAGCTATTGAAACAGACTATAAGATGATTTTCGACCACGTCCAATTTGGTTATCAACCAGGCGAAGAGAACCTACTAATGACTGACTTCAACCTAACCGTTGAACCAGGTCAAATGGTGGCAATTGTAGGACCTACAGGGGCCGGTAAATCAACCATAATTAACTTAATCGAACGGTTCTATAATATTTCTGGTGGCTCTATTAAATATGACGGTGTAGATACAAGAGATATTGACCAAGAAGAATTACGTTCACGAATGGGTATGGTATTGCAAGATACTTGGCTATTTAATGGGTCTATTGCAGACAACATTGCTTACGGGTCAAACAATCCAAATGTGACCCGTGATGAAGTGATTCGTGCCGCAAAAGCTGCCCATGTAGATGACTTTGTACGGACCTTGCCAGATGGATATGACACCATTATCAACCAAGATGGTTCTAATATTTCCCAAGGTCAACGTCAATTAGTGACGATTGCTCGGGCCTTTATGTCTGATCCAGAGATTTTAATCTTGGATGAAGCGACATCGTCAATTGATACGCGTACAGAAAAACTCATTCAAAATGCCATGAATCAATTACTTGAAGGAAGGACTTCATTTGTTGTTGCCCACCGTTTATCAACCATTCAAGATGCAGATAACATTATTGTATTGAACCATGGTGACGTCATTGAAACAGGTAACCACGAGGAATTACTAGCTCAAGAAGGATTCTACTATAATCTTTATAATTCACAATTTGTGAAAGGTGAATTTGAATAAGCACGTATGTACAACAAAAAGCGAGTCGTTTTAATCTAAACGGCTCGCTTTTTGAGTACATCTTATTGAAATGTCACGATACTTTTGTGGGTACTAATTGTTGGTGTGTAGGCTTTTGATAATTGAAGGCAAAGTCATCATCTAAAATCCATTTAGCAATATCTGCTTGTGGAATCAAAAGGGGCATCCGGTTGTGGATGGGGCTAACAACTTCATCAGGTTCCGTAGTGATGATAATAGACTCAGCTTGTTTTTGCCCAGTCTTTTTGTCAGGATAAATCCGGTAAAAACCACCCGCATAAATGACCCGACCAGAATCCGAAAAGGTATAAGCTTCCTTATCTTCAGAAAATTCAAAGAAGGCTGACATAGGGAAAACAATCCGTTGACCTTCAAATGGCCCTCTAAAAGTCTTCTTCTCGCGGAGGGTTTCAACCCGGGCGTTAATCATCAATTGACTGGGGTTGAAACCTGTAAATCCCCAACGCGTAATACCAGAAACGATTTCCCCGTCAGGATTAGCGCCAAGCGTCACCACCTGATTAGAAGGAAAGATCGTCCCATCCCTTAAGTCAGTCACATCAACACCGCGACTGGTAATTTCTTCGTAATAATCGACGAGAATTTGCTCATTTTTATCATATAAATAGCGACCACACATAACATAGCTCCTTTACTTTTAAGCAAAAGGGACTTCAAATTTAAGCTGACTGGTTTTCTTTCGCTAATCTGGCTTGCATATTTTTAATGGCTAGACCAACAATTTCATTGGTTAATTGTTCGTTACGTACTAATAAAGGGCCGTGGAAGTATGAACCAAAAGTATTTTTATACATAACACCTTCCGTTTGGTCTTCACCGTTGTTACCAAAACCAGTAACCACTTTACCTAAGGGTTGAGTATTTTCCCCTAAAAAGGTCCGGCCGTTATGGTTTTCATAGCCGTAGTAAGTCTGGCCAAAACGGTCATTTTCAATGACGATATCACCAATAAAGCGGTTATTGTCTTGATTTAATGTGTAGTGGTCTAAGGCACCAATACCTTCTAACCGGTCGCCAGCAGCATTGATGTAGTACTTTCCAAGCAATTGGAATCCACCACAGATACCGATTGTTACACCGTCGTTTTCAATATACTGGGTTAAAGCTTCTTTTTTTGATTGGATGTCACGGGCTACAATTTTTTGTTCATAATCTTGGCCACCACCAAAGAAGACAAGGTCAAATTGGCTAGGGTCAAATTCATCACCGATAGAGACTAATTGGGTTTCAACATTGACCTTTTGTGCTTTCGCTGCATGTTGTAACATCAACAAGTTACCGTTATCACCATATGTATTCATTAAGTTCCCATATAAATGGGCAATTTTTAAAGTTTGTTCCATTAACTCATGCGCTCCTTCACGTAACCTAATTCAGCCAATTCTTTTCTAATAGCAAGCATAGCTGTATAAGTCGCTAGAATATAGACTTTTTCAGTCGGTGCATTTTTCACTGTTTCAATAATGGCTTTAGGATCTTCTAACTGGATTAATTGGTCTTGGTTAAAGCCAGCGACTGCCATACGTTTAGACAAGTCAGCCACACGAATACCTGCCACATAAGAAGCTTCAATATTGTCCATTTCGGCTAGTTTTTCAAAGTTACCATCCCAAATCCAAGATACATCTTGGCCGTCAGCGGGACGGTCATTTAAAACTGAAATCAGGGTATATGGTGCTTTTTCTAAAAGACATAATTCGATGATTTGGTTTAGACCTACAGGGTTTTTGATAAGGTTAATCCGTAAGTCGTGACCTTCCACGTTGATGGCTTCTTGACGCCCGAAAATACGTTTAGCCCCTTGCAATCCTTCAGCGATATCTGCTTGGCTAACACCAAAATACCGGCCTAGTGAATAGGCTGATAAGGCGTTGTAGACATTATATAAACCAGCAACTGGAATACTGTATTGGTAGCCATCAATTGTAAAGCTAGCTGATTCCGGTGTTAGTTCATTAATTTCTTCTACTTGATAAGTTAATTCTGGACGACTCACGCCACAGTTTGGACAGAAATAGTCACCAAGGTTGCTGTAGGTAATGCTATGATAATGTAAAACATGTTCACAGTTCGGACAGATAACACCGTCAGTATTGTTGTCTGCTAGGAAGTCTTTTGACTGGTCTTCTGTGTTGAAACCGAAAAAAACTTGCTTGTTGTCTACTTTACGTGATGAGAAAATTGGCGCATCACCGTTTTGCATTAGAATAGCGTCTTTCGCTTTTGCAGCACCTTGTAGGATAAAGTCATAAGTGGTGTAGATTTCACCATAGCGGTCCATTTGGTCGCGGAAGATGTTGGTGGTTAAAATCACTTCTGGTTTAATATGTTCAGTGATATGACGTAAAGATGCTTCGTCCACTTCAAGAACAGCCACTTTATCCTTGGACTTTGTACCAGAGTCTTCAATGAAGGATGAGGTGATACCTTGCAGCATGTTTGACCCTGAATTGTTAGTCATGACATGGTCAAATTTTTGTTTCAAAATATTGACAGTTAGGGCAGTGGTCACTGTTTTACCGTTGGTACCCGTAATAATGACTACACGGTAATTCTCACCTAAGGCTTTTAGGATCTCAGGATCAATTTTCTGTGCAATTTTACCGGGTAGAGAAGTACCACCGCTTGTAAATCTCTTTAATAATTGTTGGCTTGTACGGCCAGCTACTGTTGCTAGTTGACTCTTAAATTTCATTTTTGGCACTCCCCTAATCATTTGCTATCCGCTACTTAGGCGAACTCTTAATGAACTAATTTTACCATAGGTGAGCAAAATTCTATAAAATTTCCTGTCATTTAAAATTTCTTTAAACTTTTACCGGGAATTTGACTTGCAAGCAGGAAATAAAATTGACTAGTGACGGGAATAAAAGTAAAATGAATAGCTGAGTAAATCGATATTAAAAAGTATGGGAGTGTTTAGATGGCTCAGTTATTTTTCCGTTACGGTGCAATGAATAGTGGTAAGTCTTTTGAAATCATTAAGGTAGCACATAACTATGAAGAACAAAACAAACATGTCTTGGTTTATACCAGCGCTGTTGATAACCGTGCAGGTGTCGGGAATGTGTCTAGTCGTGTGGGTGAAGAAAGATTAGCACGTGCAATTGCGACGGAGACGGATGTGTATGAGGATTTAACCACTTATATGCGAGAGAACGACCAAAAAATTTATTGTGTGTTAATTGATGAAGCCCAATTTTTATCAAAAGACCACATCTACCAATTGGCACGTATTGTTGACGAATTAGATATCCCAGTTATGGCCTTTGGCTTGAAAAATGACTTCTTAAATAACTTGTTTGAAGGATCTAAATACCTATTACTTTTAGCTGACAAGATTGAAGAAGTGAAAACCATCTGTTGGTTCTGTGCCAAGAAGGCTATTATGAACATGCGTGTAGCTGACGGGAAACCGGTGTATGAGGGTGAGCAAGTGCAAATTGGCGGAAATGAAGCCTATTACCCAGTTTGTCGTAAACATTATCACCATCCACCATTGAAAGATGGTAAAATCTATATTGAGCGCAATAATGGTGAATAGCAAGTAGGTGTAAGTGAAATAACTTTTGCCACACCTAGATTAATATCGAGAATAGACTGTAAGTTTTACATAAAGAAATAGAAAAGAGTTGAGAGCATGTTTACAGACCAATTAGATTCATTTATTGCCCGCTATGCGGAAGTAACTGAGTTAATGAGTGACCCGGACGTGATTAATGATAATCAACGGTTCCGTGCTATCTCTAAAGAAGAAGCTGATTTAAGACCGAAAGTAGAAACATTTAGTCACTACAAAGATGTGATTCAAGCTATTGAAGATACTGAGGAATTATTAGCAGAGTCATCAGATGATGAAATGACCGAATTAGCAAAAGAAGAATTGAAAGAATTAAAAGCAGAACGTGACAGTCTTGAAGAAGAGATTAAACGTTTAATGATTCCTTCAGATCCAAATGATGACAAAAATATCATCATGGAAATCCGTGGTGCAGCGGGTGGGGATGAAGCCCAATTATTTGCGGGTGACTTGTATGAAATGTACAATCGTTATGCAACTAGCCAAGGTTGGCGCGTTGAAGTTGTTGAATCATCTAGTAATGATATCGGTGGTTTCAAAGAAATCACTCTACAAATTCAAGGGGACAATGTATATTCTAAATTGAAATTTGAATCTGGCGCTCACCGTGTACAACGTGTACCAGATACAGAGTCTCAAGGTCGTGTCCATACTTCTACTGCTACAGTGGGTGTCATGCCTGAACTTGAAGATATCGACTTCGATTTAGATGATGGTGATATTCGTATTGATATTTACCGCGCCTCTGGTGCCGGTGGTCAGCACGTTAACAAGACGTCTTCTGCCGTTCGTTTAACCCACGAACCAACAGGTATTCAAGTGGCTATGCAAGACCAACGTTCACAACAACAAAATAAAGATAAAGCAATGATGATCTTACGTTCGCGCGTATACGAAAAAATTGCTTCAGAGCAACAGAATGAATATGACTCACAACGTAAGAACTTAGTAGGTACCGGGGACCGTTCAGAACGTATCCGTACATACAACTATCCTCAAAATCGTGTGACTGATCACCGAATTGGTTTAACTATTCAAAAATTAGACCGTATCATGACCGGCGAATTGGATGAAATCGTTGACGCTTTATTATTAGCCGATCAAGCCAATAAGTTAGAGGAGTTAAATGATTAATCAAACGTATCTAGAGGTCCAGGTTTGGGCCTCTTCTTTTTTAGAAGAAAATAACCAAGACGCTGAAATTGCTTATCATCTCTTGCTTGATTTAGCCGATTTTTCAGTGTCAGATTGGGCCCTTAAACGTAAGGACATCATGCCCATTTACCTGAAAGAAGCCTATCAAGCGGCTATTGAGAAGGTGGCTAAAGAAAACTATCCTTGGCAGTATATTGTCGGGAAGGCTTGGTTTTACGGTGAAACTTTCAAGGTTTCACCAGCTACCTTAATCCCAAGACAGGAAACGGAAGATTTGGTGTCATATGTGGCCGATTTAATCAAAAAAGAACATATCGCGCAAGATGCAAGGGTACTTGATATTGGTACTGGTACGGGGATTATTGCGGTTACCTTAAAACAACTGTTCCCAAACCTGCAAGTCACGGCGACAGATATTTCACCGGATGCCTTAAATATTGCCCGTGAAAATGCTGCGGATAAAAAAGCTGTTATTGATTTTCAACTTGGTGATTTATTTGAACCAGTTCTTGGCCAAGAATTTGATTTAATCATTTCAAACCCACCTTATATCGGCTCAGATGAAACGGATGTGATGTCCAAATCAACGGTCCTATATGAACCAGATTTAGCCCTTTTTGCAGAGGAAAACGGCTATCAAATTTATTGGCGCTTATTCGACCAAATCCATAATTATTTGGCTAAGCCGGGTTACTTTATTGGGGAATTTGGTTACCAACAAGGGCCATCCTTGCTTGCTGGCGCTAAAGACCGCCTGCGAATGACGGACGCCGAGGTAAACATTATCCAAGATTATGCGGGCAATGATCGAATTTTAGTCATCCAAAATCCATATAATACAACAATCTAAAAAATCCATAGAAATAAGAAAGGAGTTCAACCAATAATGACAAAAATCATTCAAGCAAGTGAAATTGATGAAGGAGCAGCCTTACTGCAAGATGGCCAATTAGTGGCTTTTCCAACTGAAACAGTCTTTGGTCTAGGGGCTATCGCCAATAATGCGGATGCTGTTAAATCAGTATATACAGTAAAAGGCCGTCCAAGCGATAATCCTTTGATTGTCCATATCGCTGATCCAGAAGATATTTTTGACTATATGATTGATAATGACCTGGAGAGACATGACTTAATTGAAAAATTAACAGCACAATTTTGGCCAGGTCCTTTGACCTTGGTTGTACCTGTTAAACCAGATACCTTCCCAAGTGTCGTAACTGGTGGCATGGATACAGTAGGGATTCGCTTACCGGACCATGGAACGACCCGCGATTTAATTCGCGCAACTGGCTTTCCAATCGTTGGCCCATCAGCTAACATTTCGGGTAAACCGAGTCCAACCCAAGTTGCTCATGTGATGCATGACTTTGATGGGGTCATTGGTGGCGTTGTGAATGCTGAACCAACTCGTATTGGGGTTGAATCTACGGTCTTAGATCTGACAGATTCAAGAGGGTTAACCATTTTGCGACCTGGATACATCACCAAGTCCATGCTAGCTGAAGTGGTGACAGACATGCCGATATATATTGGCGGGACCATTGCCAATAACGCGGAAGAGGCGCCAAAAGCACCAGGTATGAAATATATTCACTACAGTCCTAACCAACCTGTGATGGCCGTTTCGTCTGACAAAATGTCGAATGTGCTAGCTGATCTATCTAGTCAATCGATCAAGGTGGCACTAGCAACTAGTGAAAATAATTTTGAAAAGTACAAAACGTCAGTTGCCTCGATTGTATCACTGGGACCGACAATAGAAACCGCTACACAACAACTTTTTGCAGCTTTAAGAATGTTTGATGACCAAGAAAATATTCAACAAATTGTCGTAGAATTGTATCCTGATACAGAAAAAAATGGGGCATATCGGAATCGTTTGATCAAAGCGAGTTCAACCGTGGTAGAATAGACCTAGATAAATAAATTGGATAAGGTAGACCCCAAGGAATATTATCAAAAAATAAAGCTGGAGGCAGATGCATGAGTAACGACATTATTTTTGATTTATTAGATGAGGAAATGGACCGCCAACAACATGGGATTGAATTAATCGCAAGCGAGAACTGGGTATCGGAGGATGTACGCCGTGCGCAAGGATCAATTGCAACCAATAAATACGCTGAAGGGTATCCGGGTAAACGTTACTACGGAGGCTGTGAAGTCGTGGATAAGATTGAAACATTGGCGATCGACCGCGCTAAAGAATTATTTGGTGCAACATACGCAAATGTACAACCACATTCAGGCTCACAAGCCAACATGGCCGTATATGACGCTTTCTTAGAGCCAGGTGATTTAGTTTTAGGGATGAACTTAACTGATGGTGGGCATTTGACTCATGGGTCAAAAGTAAATTTCTCTGGTAAGAAATATAACTTTATTGCTTACAATGTCACAAATGATGAAGAATATATTGATTATGCTGAAATCGACCGATTAGCCAAAGAACACCAACCTAAATTAATCGTTGCCGGTGCTTCAGCTTATGCGCGCACGATTGATTTTGAAGAAATTGCTGAAACTGCTAAAGCAGTTGGTGCATACTTTATGGTTGATATGGCTCACATTGCTGGTTTAGTTGCAGCGGGTCTACATCCAAATCCAATTCCTTATGCAGACGTTGTGACTTCTACAACGCATAAAACTTTACGTGGACCTCGCGGTGGTTTAATCCTAACTGCGAACGCAGATTACGGTAAGAAATTAAACTCTGCTATTTTCCCTGGCATTCAAGGTGGCCCTTTAGAGCACGTGATTGCTGCCAAAGCTGTTGCCTTCGGTGAAGCCTTACAAGACGACTTTAAAGACTACCAAGCACAAATTATCAAAAATGCCAAAGCCTTTGAAAAAATCTTCAATGAAGAAGGCATTCCAATGGTATCTGGTGGAACAGACAACCACTTGTTATTACTAAAAGTTATCGGTTTTGACGTGACAGGTGCTGAAATCGAAACAGCCTTAGATGAAGTTGGTATTACTGTAAATAAAAATACTATTCCAAACGAAACTTTAAGTCCATTTAAGACAAGCGGTATCCGTATTGGTACGCCTGCCATCACCACTCGTGGATTTAAAGAAGCGGAGTCTGAACAAGTGGCTCGATTGATTGCTAAAATCATCAGAAATCCTCAAGATGAAGCTGTTCGTGCTGAAGTTCGTGCATCTGTTAAAGCCTTAACTGAAGCAATTCCATTAAAATAATCTCATTTATAGGACTTGAAGGCCTAGCTTACTTGCGCTAGACTTTCAAGTCCTATATAATATCTAGAGTTTGAGCAAAATTAATTGGCTGCATAAAATTTAAAAGTGAGGTAAATATTCATGAGTAAATTAGTTGTAATTGATCACCCTTTAGTACAACACAAGATGGCTATGTTACGTGATAAAGATTTAGGCACTAAAGGTTTCCGTGAATTGGTAAATGAAATTACAATGTTTCTTGGTTACGAGGTAACGCGTGATTTATCAATGGAAGAAATTGAAATTGAAACACCTTTAGTTAAAACAACCCAAAAAGTTATTGCTGGTAAAAAATTAGCGATTGCCCCAATTTTACGTGCTGGTTTAGGAATGGTTGATGGCATGCTATTATTGATGCCTGCAGCAAAAGTAGGTCACATTGGTATGTTCCGTGACGAAGAAACTTTACAACCACAAGAATACTTCTTCAAAATGCCTCAAGACATTGAAGAGCGTGAAGTAATCGTAGTAGACCCAATGTTAGCGACTGGTGGATCTGCCATCATGGCCATTGATTCTCTAGTGAAACGTAATGTCAAAGCTGAAAGCATTAAATTTGTATGTTTAGTTGCAGCGCCAGAAGGTGTTAAAGCTTTACAAGATGCTTACCCAGAAGTTGATATTTTTTCGGGTGCATTAGATGAGAAGTTAAACGAAGATGGCTACATCTTACCAGGTCTTGGTGACGCTGGTGACCGTCTATTTGGTACCTTATAATTGTCATCAATTACATGTATATGCTACTCTTGATATACAATACCAAGCATAAACATTTGAAACAAATAAATTAATATTAGATAGGTGATAATAAAAATGACGGAAAACATGATTGTTAAGGGTGGCCGTAAGTTAAATGGGCATGTAAGGGTTGATGGTGCAAAAAACGCTGTTTTACCTTTATTAGCAGCCACTTTATTAGCAGACCAAGGGAAAAGTCGCATTACCAATGCATCATTACTATCAGATGTATATGTAATGAACGATGTATTGCGTAACTTGAATGCGCAAGTTGATTTCGATGAAGAAAACAATGAAATTATCGTGGACGCTTCTAGTGATCTAACGACTGAAGCACCATTTGAACTTGTCAGCAAGATGCGTGCTTCAATCGTTGTAATGGGGCCATTATTGTCTCGTTATGGTCATGCTAAATTTGCTATGCCAGGTGGTTGCGCTATTGGTTCGCGTCCAATTGACTTACATGTCAAAGGATTTGAAGCTTTAGGTGCCAAAGTAACGACTACAGCAGGTTATGTTGAAGCAAGCGCTGATAAATTAGTGGGTGCGAACATTTATTTAGACTTCCCAAGTGTTGGGGCAACACAAAATATTATGATGGCTGCTACATTAGCTGAAGGGACAACAATCATTGAGAACGTTGCTCGCGAACCTGAGATCGTTGATTTAGCTAACTTTATCAATAAAATGGGTGGTCGCGTTCAAGGTGCCGGCACAGATACCATTAAAATCCGTGGGGTTGAAAGCCTTGAAGGAACTGAACATTCTGTCATCCCTGACCGTATTGAAGCAGGAACATTTATGGTAGCTGCAGCCATTACTGAAGGTGATGTCTACATTGAAGACGCGATTTCAGAACACAACCAACCATTGATTTCTAAATTAAAAGAATTAGGTGCGACAATTACTGAAGACGTGTCTGGTGTCCGTGTGCAAGGTTCTACCGTTTTGCATCAAACAAAAGCAAGAACTTTGCCATATCCTGGTTTCCCGACTGATATTCAATCACCATTTACTGTTGCCCAAGTTTTAGCAGAAGGTACTTCAGAAATGGAAGAAACTGTTTTTGAAAATCGCTTTATGCACTTAGAAGAATTGCGTAGAATGAACGCTAACTTTAATATTAACGGCAATACAGCTATTATGAACGGTCCTGCTAAGTTGCAAGGGGCAGCAGTAGCGGCTTCTGATTTACGTTCAGCAGCAGCCTTAATTTTGGCTGGTTTGAAGGCTGAAGGGATGACCAAAGTGTCTGAACTGAAATACTTAGACCGTGGTTACCACTCATTCGAAAAGAAATTACAAGCCTTAGGCGCAAATGTACTTCGCGTGGATGTGGATGGTAAAACAGACGCAGAGCTTGCTAGTTTACTAGATTAGAATGGTCGTGACGAAATGAAATATTATCATCAATATATCAACGAACCATGGAAGAAAATTGTATTTTGGGGACTACTGTTATTGATTGTTGGCTTCCTACTATTCATTATCGGTGGTTTGATTGGATACAGCGTATCGTCTGACCAATCAGCCTTCAATTTCTTAAACCCAGCTAGCTGGAACCATGTCTTCTCATTTATTCGTTAACATGACTATAAGCAATTTGAGGGGTGATTCTGTTATCACCTCTTTTTTTGATATGAAAATGACAAGAGGATAGTCAAGCTAACTAGCAACAGGTGTTTACTTGCGTAGCCAACTACTGGTTGACGAGGTCTTTTTTTAGTTTGCCTTATTTTTGGACTAGGATTTTTTAGGTTCAAATAATGATTCGCCACAATTTGAATCAGTTTTTTTGTGGGTCATATGTTACAATATGCTAGATATGAGGTGAGTTTATGGATGGCATTTTGCCTTTATGGAAAGAACGTGGCATGACTAGTCACGACTGTGTATTTAAAGTAAGAAAGATTTTAAAAATGAAGAAAGTCGGCCATACAGGGACCTTAGACCCGAATGTTGACGGGGTTTTACCGATTTGTTTAGGTAAGGGGACTAAATTGGTTGAATTGTTGATGGACAAAACCAAAGTCTATACTGGAGAAATCACCTTAGGATTTGCGACGACTACTGAAGACCTGGACGGTGAAGTGGTTGCTGAAGAATCTTTAGCGAATCCTTTTGAAGATGACTATATTCAAGCATTCATGCAAGAATTAACAGGTCATATCGTTCAGATTCCACCCATGTATTCGGCGATTAAAGTCAAAGGGAAACGCCTGTATGAGTATGCCCGTGAAGGCCTTGAAGTTGAACGACCTGAACACCCGGTATTTGTCCACGAATTCAAGTTAATGGGACCATCTCGTTTTGAGGACAACAAGCAAGTTTTTGCTTTTGAAGTGGTATGTGGCAAGGGGACCTATGTCCGCACTTTAGCCAGTGACTTAGGGCGAAAGCTAGGGGTGCCAGCGACGATGACTAGCCTAACTCGGGAAGGATCAACCCCTTTTTCAAGGGAAGATTGTCTGACCCTATCACAATTGGCAGAGGCTGTTGAAGCTGAGGATTATAATTGGTTGGTACCAGTTGAATCGACCTTATCAGCATATCCAGTTTGGCAGGTTCCGGCTAAGGATAGCCACTTAGTGAAATTGGTGGAAAATGGGTCGGTCCTAGAATTAGCGACGTTACCTGCTGATTTAAGAGACCAATTACCGGTGACGGCTTATATCGACGACAAGTTAAAGGCGCTTTATGATGTCCATCCAAGTAAAGATGGTAAAATAAAACCAAGTAAAATGTTTTAAAGATTGGACGATACTGAATGAAAACGATAAATTTACACCATCCCTTTGAACAATCAACGATCTATGCGGGCGATGTTGTCCTAGCTTTGGGTTTTTTTGATGGGGTCCATAGAGGCCACCAGGCGGTTATTCAAGCTGCTCGTGATGAGGCTGACCGTTTGCAATTACCACTAGCTGTGATGACTTTTAATATGGCGCCACGCATCATGTATCAACAAATACACCCTGAAGAAGTGACTTATTTAACCACTCTAGTCGAAAAAGAGCGGTTAATGACTCAGATTGGTGTGGACTATCTTTATGTTACCCAGTTAACGTCATCATTCTCCGCCTTGAAACCGCAAGAATTTGTGGACCAATATATGGTAGGCTTGCATGCCAAATCGGTTGTAGCGGGCTTTGACTATACCTACGGCAAAAAGGACATCGCCAACATGCGGACCTTAGCTAGCCATGCAGCTGGTCGGTTTAACATTATTGAAGTGAATAAATTATCGGAAGATACCAGCAAGGTGGGGTCAACTGAAATTCGCCATGACTTGAATACTGGTCAAATTGACAAAGCTAACCAACAATTGGGCTATATCTATTCAATTGACGGGATCGTTGTTCATGGAGAGAAACGCGGCCGTGAGCTAGGGTATCCAACAGCTAATTTAATGGTTGCAGCAGAATCATTGATTCCAGTTGAGGGTGTCTACGTGGTTGAGATGTTGTTGAATGGGCAAGTCTACCCAGGTGTTGCTTCAATTGGGACTAATATTACCTTCGGGGAGAACCGCAAGCGTACAGTAGAAATCCATCTTTTAGATTTTAAAGGGGAAATCTACGGTGAATACGTAACGGTTTATTGGCATAAATACTTGAGACCTGAACTTAAATTTGATGGCATTGAAGGGTTGATTAAACAAATGGATCAAGATGTGGTTGATGCTGAAAGTTATTTAGAAAGTTTGCAAAAATAGTATTTTTGTAAAATATGTGAAATATAACTTTGAAATGAGCGCTAGGGACTTGTCTTTGGCGTTTTTTTGACAAAAAGTGTGCAAGTATAATCAAGAAAATGGGGAACGTTGATATAAAAGGTTTTTAGTTGATTGTTTTTATAGATTCGATTAGGCAATTTTTAGAATAGTAGTAGAATGGAATAGGAAATAAAAAATATTGGAGGAATGTCAAAATGGCATATTTGGATCGTGCTAAAGAAATTTTTGATGATGCAGTAAAGGTTCGTCGTCATTTACACGAAAACCCTGAAGTTGGTTTTGAATTACCAAAAACAACTAAACTTGTGAAATCAAAACTTGATAAGTTTGGAATTGCATACGAAAACGTAGGTGATACATACGGAATTACAGGTACATTGGGTGATTCTGCTAAGGGTAAAACTTTATTGTTACGTGCAGACATGGATGCATTAGCAATTACCGAAAAATCTCAATCAGCATGTGCATCTAAAAATGAAAATGGACACTTATGTGGTCATGACATGCACACCACTATTTTACTAATGGTTTTAAAAATGTTGAAAGAAAACGAAAACCAATTAGAAGGTCAAATCAAATTCTTATTCCAACCAGCAGAAGAAACTTTAAACGGTGGACGTGTCATGGTTGAAGAAGGTATTTTAGAAAACCCAGCACCAGATGCTGGTATGGCTTTACATATGTGGCCAAATGGAGACAAAGTGGACGTTGAGATCCACCAAAAAGAAGCTTTAGCATCTGCTTTAAACTTCCGTATCACTATTAAAGGTGTGGGTGCTCATGGTGCAATGCCAAACAACGGTATCGACCCAGTATTTGTGGCTAGCCAAATTATTAATGGGGCGAACGGTATTTTAGCTCGTGAATTACCATCTAACAAAGGTGCTTCTTTATCTATGGGTTACATCAATGCGCCAGGTGGTGCTATCAACGTGATCCCTGATACAGTTGTCTTAGAAGGTACTTCTCGTTCATTATTCCCAGAATCAGCAGACCACGTTTCAAAACGTTTACCAGAAATTGTTGAACATATTGGTAAAGCATTCCGTGCTGAAACTGAATATGAGGTAATGGCTGACTGTCCGTCATTAACCAACTCTAAAGAAATGTCTGAACAAGTGATGGCCTCTGCTAAAGAAGCTTTAGCGGATAAATATGACGTGGTGAACGTACCACCATACTTAGCTTCAGAAGACTATGCACACATTGCTAGCAAATTGCCAGAATCAACATACTTCTTCATTGGTTGTCCATTACCAGATGACAATGGTGAAGTATACCCTGTTCACCACCCATTAGTACAATTCAACGAAGAAGCATTAATTGTTGGATCTGCTACCTTAGCAACATCAGCGACTAACTGGTTACGTGACAACAAATAAGCGTATCGATAAAATATACAAGTCGAAAGGGCAACGGACTATTACAAATAGTTTGTTGTCCTTTTCTCTATTGTAAAAGGGATTGAAATGGCTTTTCTTGCAAGCGTCAAAAGCCCAAATTTTAAAGGAAGGTTTAAATGTCAAAAAAAGTCAAAAAAAAGTTTGACTATTATTGACAAAAGAAATGATAGGTGCTATATTATAAACATGTTAGCAGTCAGAGTTGTTAAGTGCTAATGAGGTGATAAGATGTTAACAAAACGACAAAGTTTAATTTTACAGGCGGTAATTGACCATTATTCAAAATACCAATTACCAGTCGGTTCGAAAACTTTATCTCAACATCAAGAAATAAACGCAAGTTCAGCTACAATACGTAATGAATTAGCCAGACTTGAAGATTTATCATTGATTTCTAAAACCCATTCATCATCTGGACGAGTGCCAGCTGAGGCGGGTTATCGTTACTATATTAATCACATCATGCCATATTATGGTGGATTGATTGATTTAGAGCTTGAGGAAGAGGAAGATGCTTTACTTAGAGAGATATTCCACGATCCTTATAACGATTTGAGTCAAGTGATTCGAAAAACGGCTGCGACTTTAGCCTCGCTTTCAGAAAGCGTCGTTATTTCGATGGGGCCAGATATTGCAAGGCAACGATTGGCCAATTTTCAAGTATTGTCTTTAACCGCTGACCAAGCAATGGTCATATTGGTGACAGATAAAGGTGTCATTCGCAATCAAATTGTGACATTCAATGAGGTGGTTACACCGCGATTGATTGAGGGTATTGCAGAGATTATGAATCAAGAACTTGTGGGCCTTGAGCTTGCAACGGTGATTGAAAGGCTGCAAACACACTATTTAAAAGATATTGAGCAAATGAATCGGTCCGATGAAGATAGTAGTCATTTGATACACCGGTTTATGAATCAATTCAATAGTGATGGCATGAGGGTAAATGGTCAAAATTATTTATTTTCTTCATTAGCTGATTCAGCTAATGGGACTAGTATTGCACAATTAAGTCAATTACTAGAAGACCGATCAGTGATTGCTTCACTGATTAATATCACAGACCAAGGTATCCAAGTGAGAGTGGGTAAAGAACTTAAAGATCCGACACTGGAGAATATGAGTTTAATGTCTACTAGCATGGGTACTGTAAAATCAGGTAAGTTAATTACTTTTGCGGTACTTGGTCAGGAAAGTATGTCCTACATTCGTATGGCGCAGCTTTTCCAAAGTATTTCAAAAGAAATGGCTAGATACCTGGACAATTATTATAAATCTTAGGAGGTCTATCAATTGACAAAAATGGACGACAATCAACAAGATTTAAATGTTGATGAAGAAATCAATGAAACTGACGTTCAAGACGAGCAAGTTGAAATAGTAAATGAAGAAGATAGCGAATTAGCTTCTCTTCAAGCTGAATTAGCGGCTAAAGATGACCAAATTATGCGTCTATCTGCTGAAATTCAAAACATGCATCGTCGTAACCAATCTGAACGTGAATCTGCTTCAAAGTATCGGTCACAGAATTTAGCTAAGGGTATTTTACCAGCTATCGATAACTTGGAACGCGCTTTAGAATTAGCTAAAGATGATGAGTCATCTCAGCAATTAGTGAAGGGTATCGAAATGGTACATGCAAGCTTATTACAAGCTCTAGCAGAGGAAGGCGTTGAAGTGATTGACCCTAAAGGTGAACTCTTCGATCCAAACTTCCACCAATCTGTAAGTGCGGTGCCGGCTGAAGATGGCCAGCAAGCTGAAGAAGTGGTGGCTGTTTTCCAAAAAGGGTATGTATTAAAAGATCGTGTACTAAGACCTGCAATGGTTTCTATTGCACAATAATTCATTTAACATAGATTTTAACCACAGATAAATTCATTTAAATTGATAGATTAATTAAAAAAGGAGACGTGTTTTATTATGGCAAAAATTATCGGAATTGACTTAGGTACTACTAACTCTGCAGTCGCTGTATTAGAAGGTGGCGAACCTAAAATTATCGCTAACCCAGAAGGTAACCGTACAACACCTTCAGTTGTTTCATTCAAAAATGGCGAGCGCCAAGTTGGTGAAGTAGCAAAACGTTCAATGGTAACAAACCCTAACGCGATTGCTTCAATCAAACGTCACATGGGTGAAGACAACTACACTGTAGAAATTGAAGATAAAAAATATACGCCACAAGAAGTTTCAGCAATGATCTTACAATACTTAAAAGGTTACGCTGAAGACTACTTAGGAGAAAAAGTAACAAACGCAGTAATTACTGTTCCTGCTTACTTCAACGATGCACAACGTCAAGCAACTAAAGATGCTGGTAAAATCGCTGGTTTAGAAGTTGACCGTATCGTTAACGAACCAACAGCAGCCGCATTAGCTTACGGTTTAGACAAAGTTGACGCAGACGAAAAAGTCTTAGTATTTGACCTTGGTGGTGGTACTTTCGACGTTTCTATCCTTGAATTAGGTGACGGTGTCTTTGAAGTATTATCTACTTCTGGTGACAACAACTTAGGTGGGGACGACTTTGATAACGCCATCGTAAACCACTTAATCGCTGAATTTAAATCAGAAAACGGTATTGACCTTTCTTCTGACAAAATGGCTATGCAACGTCTAAAAGATGCTGCTGAAAAAGCGAAAAAAGACTTATCTGGTGTAACGTCAACACAAATTTCATTACCATTCATTACGGCGGGTGCTGAAGGTCCACTTCACTTGGAAGTTACTTTATCTCGCGCGAAATTTGACGAATTAACTTACGACTTAGTACAACGTACAAAACAACCAGTTAAAAACGCCTTATCTGATGCTGGTTTATCTAAATCAGATATTGACCAAGTTATCTTAGTTGGTGGTTCTACTCGTATCCCGGCTGTTATCGACATGGTTAAAGCTGAAACTGGTAAAGAGCCTAACCGTTCAGTTAACCCTGATGAAGTAGTAGCTATGGGTGCTGCAATCCAAGGTGGGGTTATCTCAGGTGACGTTACAGACGTCGTATTACTTGATGTAACACCATTATCATTAGGTATCGAAACAATGGGTGGCGTGTTCACTAAATTAATCGACCGTAACACAACAATCCCAACATCTAAATCACAAGTATTCTCAACAGCTGCTGATAACCAACCTGCTGTAGATGTACACGTATTACAAGGTGAACGTCCAATGGCTGCAGATAACAAGACATTAGGTCGTTTCCAATTAACAGATATTCCTGCAGCACCACGTGGTGTACCTCAAATCGAAGTAACATTTGATATCGACAAAAACGGTATCGTAAATGTTAAAGCGACTGACAAAGGTACTGGTAAAGAGCAACAAATTACCATCCAATCTAACTCAGGTTTATCAGACGACGAAATCGATCGTATGATGAAAGATGCTGAAGCGAATGCTGAAGAAGATAAAAAACGTAAAGAAGCAGCAGATCTTAAAAACGAAGTTGACCAATTAATCTTCCAAGTTGAAAAAACAACTGGTGAGTTAGAAGGTAAAGTTGATCAAGCTGAACTTGACGAAGCTAACGCGCTTAAAGATGAATTGAAAGCAGCGCAAGAAGCTGACGATGTTGAAGCAATGACAGCTAAAAAAGATGAATTAAATGAAAAAATTCAAGCTTTAACTGTTAAATTGTACGAACAAGCAGCGCAAGAAGCTGAAGGTCAAGAAGGCGCAGACGACTCTTCAGACAATGATGGCGATGTAGACGCTGACTTCGAGGAAGTTAACGACGATAAATAATCCATAAGTTTCAAACCCTGTCTTCTATGAGGGCGGGGTTTCTTATGTTATGATGGACTGCATAACGCATGATTCAAGGGGGAGTACAGTGTGGCTGAAAAAAGAGACTACTATGAAGTCCTTGGCGTGTCAAAGACCGCAAGTAAGGATGAAATAAAGAAAGCCTATCGAAAATTATCAAAAAAATATCATCCAGATATCAACAAAGAAGCGGATGCGGAAGACAAATTTAAAGAAATTTCTGATGCATACGAAGTCTTAAGTGATGAGCAAAAACGTGCAGCCTATGACCAATACGGTCACGCAGCTACTGACGGTGGCTTCGGTGGAGGCGGCGGATTTGGTGGTGGTAGTTACCAATCTTACGGCGGCTCTGGCTTTGAAGACATCTTTGAGCAATTCTTTGGTGGCGGAGGCGGTGGCTTCAGCGGTTTCGGTAGTGGCTTCGGTGGAGGCGGCCGTACGGCTAACCCTAACGCACCGCAACAAGGTGATGACTTACAATACAACATGGACCTAGAATTTGAAGAAGCTATTTTCGGAACTGAAGAAACTATTTCTTACCGTCGTGAAGTACACTGTACAGTATGTGAAGGATCTGGTGCTGAACCAGGTACAGCGGTCCATACCTGTCCAACATGTTCTGGTTCCGGTGTTGAAAAAGTTTACCAACAAACACCATTAGGTCGTGTGGTTTCTCAATCTGTATGTCATGAATGTTCAGGTAAAGGGAAAGTATTCGACCAAGCTTGCCACCACTGCCACGGTGCTGGACGTGAAACTGAAACACATAAAGTGAAAGTAAGCGTACCAGCCGGTGTTGAAGATGGCCAAAGCATGCGTCTTAACGGCCAAGGGAATGCTGGTAAAAATAATGGACCAGCAGGAAGCTTGTATGTCGTTTTCCGTGTGAAACCTTCTGAAATCTTCGAACGTGAAGGGGCAGAAATCCGCTATGTCTTACCAATTAACTTCGCCCAAGCGGCTTTAGGTGCTGAAATTGAAGTCCCAACTGTTCACGGTAAAGTATCGATGAAAGTGCCAGCTGGTACACAAACAGGTACGAAATTCCGTCTACGCGGAAAGGGTGCACCTAAATTAAATGGTAATTCAAACGGTGACCAAACAGTGGTTGTTAAGGTGGTTACACCTAAGAATCTGAATGAAGAACAAAAAGCTTCATTGAGAGCCTTCGCTAAAGCTTCAAATGACGAAGTGAGTGAAGAAGATAGAGGATTCTTTGATAAATTGAAAGACGCATTTTCTTAATAAATGAAAAATAGTAGCACTAGTCGACATGACTGGTGCTACTATTTTTGCGTTATTCGGTTAGGAGGGCTTAATTTTGAGGCTTAAAACAAGAAAGAGAACCCCATATTGCCTAGTTCATAGCAGATGTCGCCGCTAATCGCGATTGTTTTCTTGACTACTTTCAATTGGTCATCGAAATTTCATCAACATAATTTAAGAAGGTATAGTAGTGTTTCTGGGTTGTTTTATAAGAAGAAAAAGCCGCCTTAGAACTTGCGATATATTTTGTAACGATAAAATTACTCAACACTCCTCGACAATATCAAATTTATCTGTCGCATCAACAGGTGTAGTTAAGACATACTATCGCAAATATGTCTGTATGAAAGTATTTACTCTATCTTGGTGTTTGCGGACACTTTTTGGTTCCAATCCCTTCACTTTTTCTAGATATTCGCCAAAGGCATCAAGAACCATTGCATTAGTGTCTTCCAATTCCATGGATTTGAATTCAGTCACTATATTAATTGATACGGAATCTTTATTGAGGCTAGGATGCCATACTTTTGAACTGATTTTAATTTGAAAAATAGCTGACACATTCAATTTAGCATTTGCCTATTACTACAGATGGACTTGTTGATCTTAAAGTGGGCAAAATGTTGTGGTGGTAGGGTAATTTTGCTATAATGATAATTGCTGAACATAAGAGGGGGATGGAAAATGAATATCCAAGAAATGAAAGACAGACAAGAAAAAATCAGAAATTTTTCCATCATCGCGCACATTGATCATGGTAAATCTACTTTAGCGGACCGCATCCTACAAAATACAGGGACGGTTTCTGATCGCGAGATGCATGACCAAATGTTAGATTCTATGGATCTTGAACAAGAACGTGGTATCACGATTAAGTTGAATGCCATCGAGTTAGAATATAAAGCGAACGATGGGGAAACTTATATTTTCCATTTAATTGATACACCAGGACACGTAGACTTTTCATACGAAGTTTCACGTTCTTTGGCAGCCTGTGAAGGGGCCGTATTAGTTGTGGATGCAGCACAAGGGATCGAAGCCCAAACACTTGCTAACGTATACCTAGCTGTTGAAAATGATTTAGAAATTGTACCAGTAATCAATAAGATTGACTTACCAGCAGCTGATCCAGAAAAAGTGAAACAAGAAATCGAAGACGTGATTGGTTTAGACGCTTCCGATGCTGTATTGGCTTCAGCTAAAGCTAACATCGGTATCGATGAGTTATTAGAACAAATCGTTGAGAAAGTACCTGCACCAACTGGTGAAATTGAGGCACCTGTTCAAGCTTTGATTTTTGACTCTGTATACGATGCCTACCGTGGGGTTGTTTTGAGTGTCCGGGTGGAAAATGGTGTTATCCGTAATGGTGACCGAATTCAAATCATGTCAAATGGGAAAACGTTTGATGTCACTGAAGTTGGGATCTTGTCACCAAAACCAATTCCGCGTGACTACTTGATGGCCGGGGATGTAGGTTATATCACAGCATCTATTAAGACTATCCAAGATACACGAGTTGGGGATACGGTCACTTTAGCGACAAATCCTGCAACCGAACCATTAGCTGAATATAAACAAATGAACCCAATGGTCTATTGTGGTTTATATCCAGTGGATTCTTCAGACTATGTTGACTTGCGTGAAGCCTTGGAAAAATTACAATTAAATGATGCTTCATTAGAATTCGAAGCGGAATCTTCTCAAGCTTTAGGTTTTGGTTACCGCTGTGGTTTCTTAGGTATGTTACATATGGACGTTATCCAAGAGCGTATTGAACGTGAATTCAATATTGACTTGATTGCGACAACACCATCGGTAATTTACCATGTGTATAAAACAGACGGTACAATGGTTGAAGTTGCTAACCCATCTGAAATGCCAGATCCAACTTATGTTGAATCTATTGAAGAACCTATTGTAAAAGCTAATATCATGGTTCCGCAAGAATATGTTGGTGCCGTAATGGAATTAGCCCAACGTAAACGTGGAAATTTTATCACTATGGACTATTTGGATGATATTCGTGTTGATGTTAAATATGAATTGCCATTATCTGAGATTGTATTTGACTTCTTTGACCAATTGAAATCAAATACTAAAGGTTACGCTTCTTTAGATTATGAATTAGGTGGCTACCAAAAATCTAACTTAGTGAAATTAGATGTCTTATTAAACGGTGACGTTGTCGATGCCTTGTCAATTATTGTACATAGAGATTTCGCTGAAAGCCGCGGTCGTACTTTAGTTAGCAAGTTGAAAGACGTTATCCCAAGACAACAATTTGAGGTACCAATTCAAGCAGCGATTGGCCATAAAATTATTGCCCGTACAAATATTAAAGCCTTACGTAAAGACGTTACGGCTAAGTTGTATGGTGGTGACGTTACCCGTCGTCAAAAACTATTGAAGAAACAAAAAGAAGGTAAGAAACGTATGAAGGCTATAGGTTCAGTCGAAGTACCGCAAGAAGCCTTCTTAGCCATCTTAGATATGGGCGAAGAATAAAATTTAAAACGGTATACTTATGATACCAATCACTTTGGGACTAATGACGATAAATGTCATTAGTCTCTTTTTTTATAATTTTTGATTTTTCCATTATCATTAGCTTATCTGCTATAAACCGCCCAAAATTTTTCTATTGGCAAATTTGCAGATTTAATATAGACATATCACTTGCTATGGAGTCCACTCCAAGGTTTAGACTATGGTTTGTAAGGAAGTATGATCGGTGAATGACTTACTCAGATTGTTTCGAAACCTGGGTCAGATGGTATTAATGTTTGATTTACACTTGTTTAGAAATACATCGATGAAAAATTTGGAGGTAGAAAAATGACTAAGAAAGTATTAATTATTGTAGCCAATGGTCAAATTGCTCAATTCATTGAAGAACGTGTATTATCGTAGGGAATCATTTTCCGACTTTCATTTAACTTTGTTTTTACGGCATAAATCCCGATTAAGTCACTATGCCAATAATGACCATGTCACATTAATTGAGAGTAGTTTAGATAGTCCAGTTGATATCCAAGCAGCAGGCGTGAACCGTTTAGTCTATACCAACGTTTTGGGTATTTACGGCGAAGTGCCTGGTGAATATGGACGCTAGAATAAAGTAATGATTAGCAATGGTTTGCCATCGGCGTTAATTTCCGATGAAATCATGGTGAGGTCTGATATAAATTATACAACCCTTAGATTACCATGGTTAAATGACCGAGGAATCAAATACGAAATTACCCATAAAAATGAAACCTATCTTGGTGTATCTGGTTCATGCAAAAGTATGACAGGTGTAGTTTTACAAATTGTCGCTGATTCAAGTTTCCTATCATACGACAGTGCAGGTATTCCTGATCCAGATATTCACGGGGGAGACCGTCCAGTATATTAACATTAGAAATAAAAAAAATGAATAGGGGTGAATAGAAGTGAATATAAAAAAAGCTGCGGAAATGTTTGATTTAACTGTAGATACTTTAAGATACTACGAACTTGTTGGTGTTATACCACCCGTTCACCGTAATGAGAGTGGTTATCGAGATTTTACAACCAATGATTTAAATTGGATTTTTCTAGCAAAAAGTTTGCGAACTGCTGGCTTGTCGATTGAATCATTAATCGAATTTGCCCAGTTGGCCTAGTTGCGTAAAACAGAAAATGTCGAATTTGCTCAGAAACAAATTTTAGCCGATCAGTTAGAAGAATTAGATGCCAAATTGGCAGAAATGCAAGAAGTTAGAGATTTACTCGTATATAAAATCGATACTTATGATGACCACATCGCAAAATTTAAATCCGGAGAAATAACTGCTGATAAAGTTGAAAAAATTTGGGAACGTAAAAAGTAGAATGTTTTACTTGCTATGGACTTCACTTCAAGGTTTAGGATACAAGATGTAAAGAAAAATTGAGGAGGAACGTGAAATGCAAACAATCACTTTAAATAATGGTGTAGAAATACCACAACTAGGATTTGGGGTCTATCAAATTCCCTTAGAGGAAACAGCAGAAGCTGTTTATCAAGCAATAAAAGTTGGTTATCGTTTAATCGACACTGCAACTATTTATGGTAATGAAAGAGAAACAGGTCAAGGCATCAAACGAGCAATCGACGAAGGGTTGGTTAGGAGAGAGGACCTTTTTGTAACTTCCAAATTATTTATTCTTCAAGCCCCCGAAGAAAAGGCGGCTGAAACGATTGAACAATCTCTTAATGTAATGGGATTAGAGTATCTAGACCTATATTTGATTCACCAACCATATGGTGAAATATACGGTGCTTGGCGTGCATTAGTAGCTGGTCAAAAGTCTGGTAAATTACGTGCTATTGGAATTTCAAATTTTACATCTTCAAAAATGATTGAATTTGTTGGCTTAAATGAAGTGACACCTCAAATCAATCAAATCGAAGTGAATCCATGGAATCAACGAATTGAAGATCAAGAATGGCATGAAAAATATGGCGTTCAAGTTGAAGCATGGGCACCATTTGCAGAAGGTCGTCATGATCTATTTACTAATCCTATATTAGCTGAAATTGGTAGACAATATGGAAAATCAATTGGACAAGTGGTTCTTCGCTGGTTAATTCAAAGGGGGATAGTGGCCTTAGCCAAATCAGTTCGCCCTGAACGGATGGCAGAGAATATAGATATTTTTGATTTTGAACTTTCATCAGAAGATGTAGAAAAAATCACAGCTTTAGACATGAAAGAATCTGCCTTCTTTGATCATGATGACCCGCAACAAGTAGAATGGTTCATGAATAGAATGGTGGATACAGAAGAATAATGATGAAGTTACTCAATTTACACACGAATATATAGCCAAGCGGTGAATAATAGACTGTGGCATCAGACATGTGAGATTGATGCTACAGTTTTTCTATGAAAATTAGCTGGCTACTTTCTATAATTACTTCTTAATACATAGATTAAACCTAATCTCGTGACGCAATAATCACAGTTTTTGTTAGGGTTTTTAAAAAGAAAGATGTACTATTGTTAGTTGGCGCTGGTCAGTTAGGGATGGCCATTGCCGGTCGTGTCGGCTTTAACTATAAGATTCTAATTGGTGACAAAAAATTTGACAATGTCATCGCGATTGCGGATACTTTGGAGGGGGCTGGATATGATATTGTAGCCACTGAAATTGGTAAAGCTGATAAGGATTCAATCGACACTTTTATTGAAAAAGGGCAATCCTACGGTGAAATTAACCTGTTGATTAATGTGGCAAGGGTGTCACCAAGTCAAGCATCCAATGAAACCATTCTCAAGGTAGATTTGTATGGGATAGCCGTTTTGCTAGAAGAAGTGGCTAATCTAGCGTCAATCTTAATGAGTAGTGATGGCGCCTTTATTACCGGATCAGAATTCTTGATTGACGGCGTGGCAACAGAAGCTTTTCATTATGGCAGTTGATATAGCGAATAATCAAACGAAATCATTTTGATAAAGAATATTGTAAAATCAGAAAGGGCGTAATAATATGAAAGCAGCAATTTTTAATGAACCAGGAAATATGACCGTCACTAACATGGATCGACCGCAAATTCAAGCACCACACGATGCCATTATCCGCGTTGTTCGTGCATGTGTTTGTGGATCCGACTTATGGTGGTACCGAGGTATTAATGATAAGGCTTCAGGCTCGCAAACAGGCCACGAAGCGATTGGAATTGTCGAAGAAGTTGGGGAAGCAGTTAAAAATGTCCAAGTAGGTGACTTTGTTATCGTACCATTTACCAATGGCTGTGGCCACTGCGCTGCATGTAAGGCAGGATTTGACGGCGATTGCACGACTTTCACTGGTGGCGCCTTAGGTTTCCAAGCTGAATACCTACGTTATGTATCAGGAGACTGGGGGCTTGTGAAAATTCCTGGCCAACCTAGTGACTATTCTGCAGATATGTTGAAGTCATTTACCACCTTGGCAGACGTTATGGCTACCGGTTATCATGCCGCTGTCACTGCTGAAGTGAAAGCTGGCGATACAGTAGTCGTTGTGGGTGACGGGGCAGTTGGTTTGTGTGGTGTTATCGGGGCTAAATTATTAGGCGCTGAACGCATTATTATCATGAGTCGTCACAAAGACCGCCAAGATTTAGCCCTTGAATTTGGGGCAACTGACATTGTTGCTGAGCGTGGAGACGAAGGGATCAACCGAATCATGGAATTGACTGGCGAAGGTGCTGACGCTGTTTTAGAGTGTGTCGGTTCACAATTAGCCGTTGAAACTGCCGTCCAATTGGCGCGTCCAGGTGCCGTCGTTGGCCGGGTTGGTGTGCCACATATCGATGAATTAGATACCAATAAATTATTCTGGAAAAATATCGGCCTTCGTGGTGGCCGTGCAGCTGTGACAACCCATGACCGTGCAGTCTTATTAGATGCAGTTCTTGATGGGCGCATCAATCCAGGTAAGGTATTCAACATGTCCTTTGATTTAGATGACGTGCAAGAAGCTTATGCAGCAATGGACGAACGCCGTGCCATTAAATCTTTACTCGTTATTTCTGACTAACTAAATTACCATTTCCCCCTAAATGATTCACCTGTATACGGTCTGAATAGTCTTTGACAAGGATTAGATTCATATGATATATGTGATAAAAACTTAGGGAGTTTTATTTTGGAAAAAGAACAACGAATTCAACTCTTGCAAGATATTGTGAAAATTAAATTGGTCAATGTCAATGCCAATGAGAAAGAAGTGGCTAATTACCTAGCTGACCTGTTTGCAAGATATGATATTGAAACCCAACAAATGGTAGCATCCGAGTCCTTGGTACAGTTGGTTAAGAAAAATTACCCATCAATTAAACGAATATGTATGTGTTGAAGACTATTTAGGAAAAATCGTTTTATTCAAAGATGCTATCAAAGCCTATTTAAAATAATAAATGTTGTTAGCCGGAAGTGAATAGCTTCCGGTTTTTGCATGCACGGCTCATCTTCTTAGAAATCACCAGATCGAAACCGTCTTTCTTTTTGCCAAATTAAGGGTATAATGAAATAAAATAGTGAACAAAGGGTGAGTGTATGATTTTATCAGGGAAGAAAATTGCTGAGGAGCAAGGAACTGGCATTAAAATAACGCCATTTAATGAAAGTCAGGTTAATCCCAATTCTTATAACTTGAGACTCTCAAATGAATTGGCTTATTACGAAGATGATGTGTTGGATATGAAGAAAAAACCAACCTTAAAATCGATTCAAATTCCTGAAGAGGGTTATTTATTAGAACCAGGCAAATTGTATTTAGGCCGGACAGTAGAATATACTGAAACGGATAAATATGTACCCATGCTTGAAGGCCGTTCTTCAATCGGTCGATTAGGTTTATATATCCATGTAACGGCTGGTTTCGGGGATGTTGGTTTCTCTGGTTACTGGACCTTAGAAATGCACTGTTTACAGCCAATCCGCATCTATCCAAATGTTGAAATTTGTCAGATCTACTATCATACAATTAACGGTGAATATGATTTATACTCTTCTGGAAAATATGCTAATAACCAAGGGATTCAAGAATCCCGTTTATACCAAGATTTTATCAAATAAAGCGTCAGTCCAATTGTGAATATTTTGTGAAGAAAAGCCATGAATATGGCTTTTTTTGTGAAAGCAAGTATACTTTGACCAAACCTGACTTTGTATGCGTTATAATATATTTGTAGTTAAGGAGTGTAGAATCTGACAAGGATGTCAGGTCTAAATAACTTATATATTTTTGACAAAATGAGTAGGAGTGAATATATGAGCAAAAATAGAAAACAGAATAAAAATCGGAAGAAAGGGTTTAATTTTGGGAACTCACCTAATGGTGGTGGTTATTTCAACTTTATGAATGCCTTCTGGTGGATAATATTGGTAATCCTTGGTTTGAATTTATTATTCCCAGCCATTACTGGGATGCAGGTAGAAGAAGTTCCTTATTCTTCATTTGTGAGCCAAGTAGATGCTGGCCAGGTAGAAAGTGTTGAAATTAATCAATATGATTTAACTTGGACCGCTGAAACGGACGGCGAAACGCAAGTATATACCACTGGTAAGGTGGATGATCCTGATTTAGTTAACCGTTTGGAATCGAACAATGTGACTTACCAAACGGAAATCTATCAACCAACGTCACCATTTATCTCATTCTTACTGACCTTTATTTTACCGTTTGCTGTGATTTATTGGTTAATGCGTAAACTAATGCAGAAGATGACAGGTAGTTCTGATTCTAAGATTGACCTTTCAGGTGGTGGTGGCTTTGGTGGCATGAACTTTGGTAAATCAGATGCCAAAATTTATGTGAAATCAGATAATTCACGAAACTTTAAAGATGTGGCTGGTCAAGATGAAGCCAAAGAGTCTTTGGTTGAAGTGGTAGATTACTTGAAGGAACCGAAGAAATACCAAGAAATTGGTGCCCAAGCACCGCGTGGTGTCTTACTAGTAGGTCCTCCTGGGACAGGTAAAACTTTGATGGCCAAAGCCGTTGCTGGTGAAGCTGGTGTCCCATTCTTCTCTATCGCAGGTTCTGAATTTGTTGAGATGTTTGTTGGACGAGGGGCAGCTAAAGTGCGTGACCTCTTTAAACAAGCCAACGATAAAGCGCCATGTATCGTATTCATTGATGAGATTGATACTATTGGTAAATCTCGTGATAATTCTTATTCAACCAATGACGAACGTGAGCAGACTTTAAACCAGTTGCTTACTGAAATGGATGGGTTCGAAGGCGACAAGGGTGTTATCATCCTAGCTGCAACTAACCGCCCTGAATCATTAGATAAAGCCTTGTTACGTCCTGGCCGTTTTGACCGTCAAGTGTCTATGGAATTGCCCGACTTAAAAGGCCGTGAAGAAATTCTTCGTGTCCACGCTAAAGAATATAAGATGGGTCAAAATATCGATTACCGTTACATCGCCCGTGCGACTGCCGGGGCATCCGGAGCGGACCTTGCCAATATCATTAACGAAGCGGGGCTGCGTGCCGTTCGTAACAAGCACAAGGAAATTAGCCAAATTGACTTGGATGAATCGGTAGATGTTGTCTTAGCTGGTCAAATCAAGAAGAACGATATCTTATCGCCAGAAGAACGTCGCGTCGTTTCTTACCACGAAATTGGTCACGCCCTTGTTGCGGCCCAACAATCTGGTTCAGCGCCAGTTGAGAAGATTACGATTATACCGCGTACGTCAGGTGCCCTTGGGTATACCATGCAGGTTGAAACGGGAGAGAAATCACTTTACACCAAACAAGAGTTGTACAATCAATTGATGACCCTTGCAGGGGGACGTGCCGCTGAAGAAGTGGTCTTTGGTGAAATCACTACCGGGGCTTCAAATGATATTGAAAAAATGACGAAAATTGCCCGTTCTATGGTCACTCAATACGGGATGTCGGATACTTTCGGCATGATGCAATTGGAAAGTCGTACCAACCGTTACTTGTCTGACAATACACAGAGTCAGGTATCCGGTGGTACCGCTGAAAAAGCAGATCAAGAAGTCATTGAATTGATCAAACGTGCCCATCAAGAAGCCGGCGAAATCTTGATGAATAACCGCGAAAAATTGGACGAGCTGTCTGAATACTTAATTCAGGAAGAAACCATTACCGGTCAACAATTCATGCAAATTTTAAATAAATAACAAGTAATATAAAAAACGTTCGTGAGATTTTCACGAACGTTTTTTAAGGTTTATTTTGAAAGATTTCAACTACATTATAGTAGGTAGCCAATTAATCAAGACATTTCCCAAACCTGTAGCACCTGCAAAATAGATGAATGTAGGCAGTGGTTTAGAGAAGGACAGAACAGATTTTTGGTAAACTCGCTCAGGAATAAAAGCTTGGACGAATAGGTCGCCGTAATGCCTAAAGATTAAAAAGCATAGGATGGACCCGATGATAAGAAAGGTCACGGATGCGGCAAAGCCAGCAACTGGTCCGTAGGCTAGAACATGACTAAACCGGGTAAGTTACATGGAATAACAGCGACAATGTTATTTAGAAGGAATCCGGTCCAGCCCATATTGAGGGCGAAGTTTTTAAGTGATTCGGCAGAACCAAACCAGAGTAGCCAGTAGCCAGCGAATAAAACAAGGGCTAGCAAGGCAATGACCACATAAGTAATCTTTCGGATGGTTTCTTTCAATTTTACGCTTGTATTTGGGACTGGTATTCTTCAGTGTTAGTGGATATATCTTTATTTTGCATTCTAATGCCTCCATACTATAGGTATTTCATTAGTAATAGGGCTATGATGATACCGGCAATTGATGTGAAAATTCTTTGTGTATGGTAGTCTTTTGCTTGATTATCTGGCGCTTCGATGGGTTCGATGACGCCATCAACTTCGATAAAGCCGCCAGCTTGTGCATGCTTGTCCTTTTTCCGCCATTGCCATAAGTTATAAATACTGCGGACTAGTAAGATGATTGACAGAATCAATAATAATGTCGGGAAGAGTTGGATAAATAATTTCGTGAAGAATATGAATAGGAAAATGATTAGGGCTAATACCAGAATCAGACCGAGACAGCCTAAACCTGAGGACCCGTTGTATACATAGACACGACGTTTGTTATTCATGAGTGGTCACCTCCAATAGGAATTAATTGGTTTATTATACCGGATTATTGCAATTTTGGAAAATGATAGTCATTATTTATCAGCCTTAAAGATAAGAATTGCTAAAGCATTCTGAATACCCTTGTTATATGGTAAAATAAAACAGAATGAACGGAGAGGACTAGGTTATATATGAAAGATTATAAAGCGTTAAATTGGTCAAAAACATATGGCATGAAACAACTATTAAATGATGTTTCCTTTTTAATTAGAGAAGGGCAACACGTTGGTTTGGTTGGGGCCAATGGTTCAGGTAAGACCACCTTATTAAATATTATTGCGGGGAAATCTAGCCTAGATCAAGGGCAGATCGAACATCCAAAAGATTTTACAGTGGGCATTGTCACTCAAGATCCAGAGCTAGATGAAAGCCAAACGATTTTTGAGGCTATTTATCACTCTGAAAGTCCTATCGTCCAATTAGTTGGTCGGTATGAAGAAATTACCTTAGACTTGCAATTAGATCCAGAAAATAGCCAATTACAAAAGAAATTTCAGCAGATTGAGCAAGAAATGAATGCGCAAAACGCTTGGACTTTGGATACGACAATCCAAACGATCTTATCTAAATTAGGTATTCATGACCTAACCCAAGAAGTGAAAGTCTTGTCTGGGGGCCAACGGAAACGGGTCGGTTTGGCTAAAGTTTTGATTGAAGAACCGGATTTGTTACTGATGGACGAGCCTACCAACCACTTGGATTTTGAAATGGTGGAATGGTTAGAAAACTACATTGCTAATTACAAGAAATCAGTCCTAGTTGTAACCCATGACCGGTACTTCTTAGACCAAATCACGACACATATCTTTGCTTTGGACCGGGGTGACTTGAAGCAATACGAGGGTAATTACCAAATTTATTTGGAAAAATTGCAGTCTGAGCATGAAATTGAAGCAGCAACTATGGCAAAACAAAAGAAATTGTACAAGAGTGAGTTGGCTTGGATGCGTAAAGGGGCTAAAGCTAGAACCACTAAACAACAAGCCCGCATTCACCGGTTTGAAAACTTGAAAGAAAAAGTAAGCCAAACAACAGATGATAGCGAATTGACAGTGGACTTGGATACTCAACGGTTGGGTAATAAAGTCCTTGAATTCGATAACTTAACGGTAGGTTACCCAAATAAGCCCTTAATCACCAATATCAATCTATTATTACAGAATAAAGAGCGTATCGGGATAATCGGGGATAATGGGGCTGGTAAAACGACCTTCCTAAACACCATTGCTGGCATACAAGCGCCACTTTCAGGTGAAGTAAAAACGGGTGAAACGGTCCGTATCGCCTACTTCCAACAAATCCCTACTGACCTACCAGAAGACAAACGGGTGATCAACTACGTGCAGGAAATCGCTTCTGAGTACGTTTATGATGACGGGAGCCAAGCATCTGCAGCGCAAATGCTAGAGCAATTCTTGTTCCCCCGTGAATCGCATGGCATGTTAATTGGCACGCTATCAGGTGGGGAAAGAAAACGACTGTACCTATTGAAGATATTGATGACTAGACCCAATGTCTTACTTTTAGACGAACCGACAAACGATTTAGATATTGATACCTTATCTGTCTTAGAAGACTACCTAGAGACCTTCCAAGGAGCTGTGATTACCGTTTCCCATGATCGGTATTTCCTAGACAAGGTGGTTGAGAAGCTTATCATTGTGGACAGCTTGGACAATACAGTACAATTATTCTATGGTAACTACCATGACTATAGAGACGCAATGAAACAAGCAAAAAATCAACCCAGTCAATCGCAAAAAGTGTCCAGTCAAAGTAAGCCAAACAACCAAGCTACTGAGTCAGTGACAGAAGAGTCACCAAAAGCTAAGCGAATGTCTTGGCAAGAGAAGAAAGATTGGGCCGTTATTGAGAGTGAAATTGAACAATTAGAAATGGATATTGAAGACATTGACCAGGCAATGAACGAAAACGGAAATGATTACGGCAAACTATCCGAATTGCAATTAGAGAAAGATAGCAAAGAAAATGATTTGCTTGAAAAAATGAGCTACTGGGAATACCTATCTACATTAGAAAATTAGTATCAGAAAATTTATGATGAAATAAAAAAACAAGAAGTTGATTCAAATTAAATTAGGGGGCAATGAGTTTGGCAAAGCAATACTTAGATTTTCTACAACACATTTTAGATAATGGACAAGATAAGAGCGACCGCACGGGTGTAGGTACCAGATCAGTTTTTGGTTACCAAATGCGCTTTGATTTAAGCGAAGGATTTCCTTTATTAACGACTAAAAAAGTACCTTTTGGTTTAATCAAGAGTGAATTGTTATGGTTCCTAAAAGGGGATACCAATATCCGCTATTTATTAGAAAATAACAATCATATCTGGGATGAATGGGCCTTTAAGCGTTGGGTTGAATCTGATGCTTATCAAGGACCAGATATGACGGACTTTGGTTTACGAGCTGACGCTGACCCAGAATTTAAAAAGATCTATCAAGAAGTGAAACAAGAATTTTGCCAACGCGCCTTAGAAGATGATGATTTCGCTAAAGAATTTGGTGAATTAGGGAATGTTTACGGTAAACAATGGCGTCATTGGAAGACACGTGAGGGTGATGCCATTGATCAAATTGCTAATATTATCGACCAATTGAAATATAACCCAGATTCACGTCGGATTATCCTTTCAGCTTGGAACCCAGAAGATGTGCCAGATATGGCTTTACCACCTTGTCATACAATGAGTCAATTCTACGTTCAAGATGGTAAGTTATCTTGCCAACTCTACCAACGTTCTGGCGATGCCTTTCTGGGTGTACCATTTAATATCGCCTCTTATGCTTTATTGACACATTTATTGGCACGTGAGGCAGGATTAGAGGTTGGTGACTATGTTCATACCTTTGGCGATGCGCATATTTACAACAACCATTTTGACCAAGTTAATGAACAATTAAGTCGTCAACCACTTGACCTACCAACTTTAGAAATTGGTGGCGAAGGTAAATCCATCTTTGATCTAGAAAAAGATGATATTAAAGTTAAAGGTTATAAAGCACATGATGCAATTAAGGCACCAGTAGCGGTATAATAATAGATAACAATCAAGACCTATTTCTGTCACAAGTTGATAAGGAGGAATTACTATGTTAATTGCAATCTGGGCACAAGATATCAACCATTTAATTGGAAAAGGTGGCAAACTACCTTGGCACTTACCAAACGACTTGAAGTTCTTTAAAGAACAAACAGTTGGTAAGACTGTTGTGATGGGGCGTAAGACATACGCAGGTTTGGATTATAAGCCGTTACCAAACCGTCACAATATTATTATTACCCGCCAAAAATCACCTTTTGAATCAGACTATGACCAAACGGATGTTGAATTAACCGATTCTATCGATAACATCTTGGCGCTAGCTGAAAAAGAAGATGTGATTATTATGGGTGGCCAGTCTATTTACCGCCTATTTTGGCCTTATATTTCTGAATTACGCGTGACAACAATTAACCATGAATTTGATGGGGATGTCCATTTTGACCCGAATCTAGATGACTTTGAAGCTTACGAGGTGATCGAAGGGGTGGTGGATGAGAAGAATGCCTACCCACACAAATTTGTATTCTACCGAAAAGAGGACGAGGACTAGAAGAAGGAGTAGGTTATTTGGCTAAACAAAATAACACTAAGACGAAGAGACCATTAAATCCTTGGAAGTGGGCTTTTTGGTTATTACTATTGGCAATTTTGGTACCTGTAATTGCTTTATACCTGTATATACAAACAGCTGATCAAGAAACTGCCAGCGTGGGTGAACCAGCAACGACAGAAGAAGTGAGTGATGAAACGATCATAGCAGAAGCCAACCTGTCGACTGTTTCCTTCAACCGACTAGTATCAGCAGTGATCGGTGGGGATGATGTGCCTTATCAGTTAACGGTGGATGAACAAGTGTCATTTGCTGGTACGATAGACGCTTTGGGGACTAAAGTGGCTTATACCATGCAAGGGCAGCCGTCAGTCATGGAAGATGGGAATATCGCCATTGATGTGACCAATATTGAATTAGCGGGCTTACAATTGCCAACTTCAACAGTATTGGCTATCTTCCAATTGACCTTACCTACAGATTTACCGCTACAAGTGTTATCCGGTGAAGAGCAAATTATTATCCGATTGGACCAAGTGTCTCAAGACATGGATTTCGCTATTCGAGCCAGCGACATTGACTTAGCTAACGATGAAATCAACATCTTACTGGATGTGCCATTGAACTATATCGAGGAACAAATCGAGACACAGACGGAAGGTAACCAGTAATATAGTCAACAATAAGAAAGAGTGATGATTACGCAGTCCTTTTATCATTATGTACAAATATTTAGAAATGCCGATTTACTAGATAGTGACCAGCAGGCGCAGTTTGCTGAGCTGGTCTTTTTAGATGGCGATTTTCCAAAATCAGCTAGCGATTTTGAAACAATTAGCAATTATATTGAATTAAACCAGCGCTATTCTGACTACGTATCGACATTTGATGAAGTTTGGCAATCCTACGCCGATAAATACCAAGTGTAGGAGGAAATATTGGGTAAATATTTGAAACCAACATGTCTATCAGAAAGTAGTGAATCATATGTCAGAAAATGAAGATTTAAAAAACAAAGAAAATAATAAAAATAGCAATGAAGAATCAGATAAAATAGCAGTTACTGAGGAAGAAGTCCATTCAAGTGGTCGAGACGGACATGAGCTGGGTAATGACCAAAAACCTAAAAAACGCGGGGTTTCTTGGCTAGTATATATCCTGACCATCCTTATCGTTGGTGGGGGAACTTTTGTTGGGACATCTTACGTCTTAACTGGCCGTTTACCTGGTCAAAGTGTTATTACAGGGTCCTCAGGTACGGCTCTAACCACCAGTGAAATCCAAAAAATCCAAGCTGCCTTCTCTACAATTGTGGGAGACTACGTAGAAGATGTGGACCGGGATGCGGTTGTTGACGGGGCTATTTCTGGGATGACGCAAATCCTTGAAGACCCATATTCTCAGTATTTAACCGATCAATCAGCTCAACAATTAGATGAGACCATCGAAGGGTCATTTGAAGGTATCGGGGCTGAGATCATGGAAAAAGACGACTACATTCAAATTGTCAGCCCAATTAAAGGGTCCCCTGCTGAGGAAGCCGGCTTAATGGCTAATGATATCATCACAGCTGTAAACGGTGAATCCATCCAAGGTTATACCGCCACAGAAGCAGTCGCTTTAATCCGCGGTGAAGCAGGCAGTGATGTTGTTTTAAAGATTCAACGTGGTGAAGATACTTTTGACGTAACAGTCACTAGAGATACCGTTCCAATTCAAACCGTTTATTATGAAATGTTAGAAGGGCAAGATAACACTGGTTATGTTCAAATTACTAGTTTTTCGACTCCAACATACGACGAATTGGTTGCAGCTATTGAAGATTTAAGATCACAAGGAGCTGAGAAATTTGTCCTAGACGTTCGCAGTAACCCAGGTGGTTTATTAACTTCTGCCCTACAAATCGCCAATATGTTCCTAAATGATGGGGATACCATTATGCAAGTCCAAGAAAAAGATGCGGATCCTTACGTATATGAAGCATCAGACGCTGATTACGGCGACTTCCAAGTTGATGAAGATGTGGTCTTATTAGTAGACGAAGGGTCTGCTTCAGCTTCAGAAATCCTAGCTGCAGCTCTACAAGAATCTGCAGGTGTACCAGTAGTTGGTAGCCAAACATTTGGTAAGGGGACCGTGCAAAATGTCTTCTCCCTTGAATCTGATTCAGAACTGAAAATTACTATTGCCAAATGGTTAACACCAAATGGTACTTGGATCAATGAAACAGGGGTAACGCCGGATGTTGAAGCTAGCTTACCGGATTATGCATCTCTAACCTTAATTGATACGAGCCAAACTTACCAAGAGGGCGATGTTTCAGAAGCGATTCAAAATATTGAAGCGATTCTAGTGGCTTTAGGATACCAAGATAGCCAAGTGGATGCTGTTTTTGCAGAGGATACAACTAGCGCTGTGCTAGCTTTCCAAGCGGACCAAGGACTCGCTGAAACAGGTGTGATTGATACGGAAACAGCAAGTGCCATGATTTCGGCTATCCAAGCATTAATCGCTTCTAATGACACCCAACTAGACAAAGCAGTAGAAGTTCTGGAATAATAAGGACAAAAGCGCTAAAATAGTAGGGTGCTATAGGTACAAATGACTATGCTAAAAGAATGGGTAATAGAACCCAGTGAAAAGGATTGACCTTATGAAAAAGTTTTTTGATGAAGTATTTTCAGTTGTGATTTCTGTTGTGATCGCGCTTGTTATCTTCTGGGTGGTTAAAACTTATTTTTTCTATCCCTTTAGAGTAGACGGCGATTCGATGGCTAACACAATGATAGATGGGGACCGGTTTGTCCTAAGTTTAACGGATGATATTGACCAGTCAGATATTGTCGTTTTCCCTGCACCAGATGGGTCTGGCGACGAGTATGTGAAACGGATTATTGGGGTTCCAGGTGACACGATTGAATACAAAGATGATGTTTTATATATCAACGACGAAGCAATCGATGAGCCTTATTTAGATTCTATTAAAGAAGACTACTTTGAACGATTCCCAGATGATTCTACTTTCACTAATGACTTCACGCTTGAAGAAATTACCGGTGAAACAACTGTCCCAGAAGGTATGTACTTCGTATTAGGAGACAACCGTGAAGTGTCTCATGACTCACGATACTTCGGCTTTATTGATGCTGATAGCGTGGAAGGAACTACCCACTTTAGATATTGGCCATTTTCCGACTTCGGTAGTGTACAATAAAGTAAATATAGAGTAAAAATAGATTTGAGATGTAAAAACAGTAGCAAATATGCATTAAAAAGTTGGCGCACTTAGCCAACTTTTTTACATGAAAGGAGCTTAACCATGGCACATATTCAATGGTATCCTGGCCATATGGCTAAGGCAAAAAAAGAGGTTCAAAGTCAACTGAGCGCTGTAGATATCGTCCTTGAAATTAGGGACGCTCGTATTCCAACAGCCAGCATGAACCCCATGTTAGATGAAATCATTAAAAATAAACGCCACATGATTGTTTTAAATAAACAAGATTTGGCCGACCCCCAACAAACCAAAGAGTGGGTCAAAGCTCTGAGCGGTGAAAACAAATTGGCCATTGCTTTGGATTCTAAAAAATTAGGGGACATGAAAATTTTCCGCCAAGCCCTAAAAGATTTCACCCAAGACATCCAAGACAAATGGCGCAACAAAGGTATTCTACACAAGTCGATCCGAGTAATGGTTATCGGGATTCCAAACGTTGGTAAATCAACCTTTATCAACCAGTTTACCAAGCAAAAGAAAGCCCAAGTAGGGAATAAACCAGGGGTTACTAAAGGCCAACAATGGATTAAAATAGATAAAGATTTTGAACTATTGGACACACCAGGTATTTTATGGCCGAAATTTGAAGACCAAGAAGTAGCTGACAAATTGGCCCTAACTGGTGGGATTAAAGACACCCATTTCTACAAGGATGATGTGGCTTTATTCGCCCTAGAATTCTTCCTACATCATTACCCGGATGCCATCAGCAACCACTACCCAATCAATGCCGAAGACGTCCATCCGCCTTATCCTGACCTACTGATGGCCTTAACCAAGCGTATGGGCATGTTAGAAGACTACGACCGCGCTTCAGACAAGATTATCCGTGACTATCGAGACGGTAAATTGGGCCGCATGACCCTAGACCGGATTGAAGAATACCAAATTTCAGAAAATATTGAGGTAAGTGATTAAATGACTGAGGAGAAAAAGACAGCCTTTGACCTCGCTGACTTAGGTAATTTAAAAATCGGCCAAATTCAAGCCTACTTGGCCTCAAGTGAGGTTGATCCAGTCTACGTACAGGCCTTACGAGAAGATAGCCGCAAAGGGGTGCAAAACGCTTTATTACGCTATGACAAGGCCATAGTTAAGCAACAAGCCATCTTAGACCAGATTGAACAGCTGAAAACACGAGAAAACGAATTGCATCAACAAGGCTACCAATTGATAGCTGGGGTAGATGAAGTTGGACGTGGTCCTTTAGCTGGCCCGGTTGTGACAAGTGCCGTTATTTTGCCTAGTGACATGCCTCCTGTCTACTTTAATGATTCCAAACAGTTATCCCATGCAAAACGCCAAGCCTTGGTGGCGGACATTGAAAAATATGCCATTGCTAAGACAATCGGGATCCAAACAGCCCAAGAAATTGATCAAACCAACATCTTAATTGCCACAAAGCAAGCCATGATGTCTGCTTTAGATCAATTGCATCCGGCACCTGATTATGTCTTAATCGATGCTGTTCATTTGAATGACTACAAGAAGACGCCTCAAGAAGCTATTATCAAGGGCGACGCGACGGTTTATGCCATTGCAGCAGCCTCCATTTATGCTAAGGAATACCGGGATAAATTGATGGCAGAATACGCAGACTTATATCCAGGTTACGGCTTTGAAGCCAATGCTGGGTACGGGACTAAACAACACTTAGATGGCCTAGAAAAATACGGTCCAAGTCCTATTCACCGCAAGACTTTTGCGCCAGTGAAAAATTATGTATAAAAATCAATCAATCTAAATGGTCAAATTCAACCACCTCCTACGTATATACATGTAAAGGGGTGGTTTTTTGTTATTTGAAATTGAAAATCCGTATATGGATATGATGCTCAAAAATGAGGAAGATGTTTTAGCTATGACAGAATCTATGCTGGTTTATGCCTTTGAATCTGGTGTATTTACCTACCGGGAATTGGCCGATATGATTCAAGCCCAAGTGACTACACTTGAAGAATTAGACAGGCATATCCAAGGGCTTCAAGATACACAGAAATTAAAGGCCTGGGGTCGATTTAAGCAAAAGTATTCACTTGCTTATTTTAGAAAATTGTACAAAAGGTACCATATTCATCCGGTGACCATCCTTAGTACGCAAACATATCCAAAGGCCTTACTGCAAACCTACCAACCTAATTTAGTTTTATTTTGTCAGGGTGATTTAGCTATTTTTCAAAAACCTGCTATGGCTGTTGTAGGATCAAGAAAGATGTCTGTCTACGGTAAAGCAGCTATTGACCAGCTAATCCCTGAATTAAGTGAAGCCGTGGTCATTGTCTCTGGTTTAGCCAAAGGGGTGGATGCCTATACCCACCAAGCAGCCATGTCTGGGGGCGAAACCATTGCGGTTATCGGGACGGGCTTGCTGACTTCATACCCAAGTGACCACCACAAGTTGCAGGCAGAAATTGCCCAAAATCATTTACTCGTTTCACCACTACCTAACCACGCTAAAATTCAACGCTGGCATTTCCCTTACCGAAATCTAGCTATTGCTGGACTCAGTCAAGCGACTATGGTTATTGAGGCGGCAGAAAAATCTGGTTCTTTAATTACGGCTAATTATGCCTTACAAGAAAATAGACTAGTTTTTGCAGTGCCAGGACCTATTTCGAACCCTTTATCTGTAGGAACCAACCAATTAATTTACTACGGTGCAACACCGGCATTACAGGCTTCAGAAATTTTGCGCGACTTATTTTTCAATGTATAGAAAAACTTAATTTTTGCCTGTGAATTTTCCAACAAACAACTTTCTTCTATATATAATGTGCATATATTGCTTGCTTATTTTATCTTTAGGTTATATATTCATTTGTAGCTATTAATTTTCATATTTGACAAAAGCTATTCTTCTAGCATAATATGTAAAGCGATTTAGAAATGGATATCAGAAAGGAGCTTGTCGTTGGCATATAAATATTTAGTAATCGTAGAATCTCCGACGAAAGCCAAAACTATAGATAAGTACTTAGGCAGAAATTATAGAGTTGTAGCCAGCAAAGGTCATCTACGTGATTTACCAAAATCGCGTATGGGAATTGATCTTGAAAATGACTATGAACCGGACTACATCAACATCCGTGGTAAAGGGCCTTTAATCAAAGAGTTACGTAAAGATGCAAAGAAAGCTGAAAAAGTCTTTCTTGCGAGTGACCCGGACCGTGAAGGGGAAGCAATTGCTTTCCATTTAGCCCACATTTTAGGCTTAAACCCTGAAGACCCAATCCGTGTAACCTATAATGAGGTAACCAAAGAAGCTGTTAAAGAGGCGATCGCAAACCCACGTCCGATTAATATGGATCTAGTAGACGCCCAACAAGCACGTCGTGTGTTAGACCGTTTAGTAGGTTACAATTTATCCCCGATGTTGTGGAAGAAAGTGAAGAAAGGTTTATCCGCTGGTCGGGTACAATCCGTTGCTTTACATATGATTATCAACCGGGAAAATGAAATCCGCGCCTTCAAACCTGAAGAGTACTGGACAGTTGAAGGGTCATTTATTAAAGACCGTAAGACCTTTAAAGCTAACGCTTCAAAATTCAAGGGTAAAAAACTTGATTTGAAAAATGAATCGGATGTTAAAGCGTTCATGGCGGAAATTAAAACCCAAGACTTCACAGTTGAAAACGTAACGGAAAAAGAACGTAAGCGGAACCCGCAAAAATCTTTTACCACGTCATCAATGCAACAAGAAGCGGCGAAAAAATTAAACTTCCGAACCCGTAAAACTATGATGGTGGCCCAACAACTATATGAAGGAATCAAACTAGGTAGCGGAGCGCCAGTAGGTTTGATTACTTATATGCGTACCGATTCAACCCGTATCTCTGATTCAGCTAAAGCCGGTGCAAAAGCATATATTACCAATACTTATGGTAAGGAATACTTAGGTTACCAAGCAGCAAGCAAGAAAGCCCAAGGGTCTCAAGATGCCCATGAAGCGATTCGTCCTTCATCAGCTGACCGAACACCGGATGCTGTTAAAGATTACTTATCTCGTGATCAATTCCGCTTATATTCATTGATTTGGTCTCGTTTTATGGCCAGTCAAATGGCACCAGCCATCTATGACACTGTATCTGCTGATTTGGTACAAAACCAAGCGACTTTTAGAGCAAATGGTTCTAAAATTAAGTTTGAAGGTTACCAAAAAGTTTATACAGAAGCCAACAACAAAGATAATATCTTACCGGAATTAGTTAACGGTGAAACAGTGAAGTCTAAAGACTTAGAACCAAGTCAACACTTCACCCAACCACCAGCTCGCTATACTGAGGCTTCTTTAATCAAGAAACTAGAAGAAGATGGCGTTGGCCGTCCGTCAACATACTCACCAACCATCGAAACACTGATCAAGCGCTACTACGTAAAATTAGAAGCCAAACGATTTGAACCAACTGAACTAGGTGAAATTGTTGATAAGATGATTGCTGAATTCTTCCCAGAAATCGTGGATACGTCATTTACAGCTGATCTTGAAAAAGAATTAGATGAAATCGAAACGGACCAAAAAGAATGGGTTGAAGTTATCGATGCCTTCTTTAAACCATTCCATAAAGAGCTGGAAAAAGCTGAAGTGGAAATGGAAAAAATTGAAATCAAAGATGAACCAGCTGGCTTTAAATGTCCTGTCGATGGCGGTGAAATGGTCATTAAAATGGGTCGTTTCGGGAAATTCTATGCCTGCGCCAACTTCCCAGACTGTCGCCACACCGAAGCTATTGTGAAAGAAATCGGTGTAACTTGTCCGAAATGTCATGAAGGTCAAGTAGTTGAACGTAAATCGAAGAAAAATCGTATCTTCTACGGTTGCTCTAGATACCCAGACTGTGACTTTACTGACTGGAACAAACCAGTCGCTCGTGCATGTCCAAAATGTGACCATTACTTGGTTGAAAAGAAAATCCGTGGTGGTAAACAAATCGTTTGTCCAAACGGTGACTATGAAGAAGACGTGCAAAAAGGTGAAGCAATAGAAGCTTAAGACTTCTAAAAATAGTGACAAAATTTGAAAACATCCTTTTCATTGTGGTATATTTTAGCCACTACTAGAGAGGGTGTTTTTTAATGCCAACAGATGACTTTAAAGGCTTATTCAGCGACTATTTAGCCCATGAAAGACAGTATTCACCGGAAACCATCAAGGCCTATATGTCTGATTTAGAGAACTTTCAAGCCTTTATGAAGGATGCGGGTATAGACCAATTAGACCAAGTGGCTTACAGGGATATCCGGATCTATTTAGGTAATTTGCAGCGAGACGGTCTGTCAAGGAAATCTATTTCCCGCCACCTATCCAGTTTGCGTTCTGCGTACAATTTGCTGCTTAACCGTGAATTAGTCAGTGAAAATCCCTTTAATTATGTGAAAACTGCTAAAACAGGCCTTAAATTGCCTGATTTTTTCTATGAATCAGAAATTCAGTCATTATTTGATTCGGTTCAAGGAAACGATCCGATTGCCCTTAGAAACCGCGCCTTATTAGAATTCTTATATGGAACAGGAGCCCGGGTTTCTGAAGTAAGAGACTTAGCCATCAATCAAGTCGACCTAACAGCAGATATGGTCCTCTTACGCGGGAAAGGCAACAAAGACCGTTATGTACCAATCGGGTCATTTTGCCACGATGCCTTAGTAGATTACCTGGAAAATGGCAGAAGCCAACTCATGGCTAAGGGCCATTTTGATGATACAGAACACGCGTTCGTATTCGTCAACTACAAGGGCGAACAGTTGACTAGCCAAGGGATTGCTTACATTTTAGACCAAATTGTCAAAAAGTCAGCCACTACTTTGTCCATCCATCCCCATAAATTGCGGCATTCATTTGCCACTCATTTACTCAACAATGGGGCGGATATAAGAACTGTTCAAGAACTACTAGGCCATGCTTCCTTATCCACGACACAAATCTACACCCATTTATCAAAAGAAAAATTACGGGATAACTACCTACAGTTTCACCCCCATGCCAAACAGAAAAAAGAGCATCCCAAAGATTAGCTTGTTGAAGTGCTAATCTGGGATCGCTCTTTATTTTATTGATTTTGATTCATTTATTTTTTCTTGGCTTTGTTTAAACCAAAGGGCACTTTTGACTCTGTCCCTTGACGAATCCGTTTAATGTTATCTTTATGACGGACAACAACCAGGATTAAGACTAAAACAGCCGCAATTGTTAAGCCCAAGTCTTGGTAGAATAAGCTTAAAATCGTTGCAAAAATCACCGCAAAGATAGAAGAGAAGCTTACCATACTCGTGATGAATAAGGATACAAAGAATGATGCGATTGAAAACAAGGCAAATACCGGATGATAGGCTAAAACTACACCAAATGAGGTTGCCACTGCTTTACCACCATTAAATTTAAGGAATAGTGGGAATGAGTGACCAACGATGGCCATACCGCCAAATAGTAAAGGGTGTAAGCCAGGATTCAACCAGATCGCCAGTAAGACGGGGATAGCCCCTTTTACCATATCACAGATGAAAACAAGAACGCCTCCAATGGTACCAAAAGCTCGGAAGGCATTTGTCGTACCGATATTTCCTGAGCCGAATTGGCGAATATCTTTTTTATAGATGAGTTTGCCAACAACTAAACCAAAGGGAATAGACCCCAATAGGTAAGCGACGATTAGTAATAGAATCGTTAACATGATTTAATTCCTTTCAATAAATCTATAGACTCCCTATATTATATCATTAATTCAAAGGAATACAGTTATATGAGACAAATTTAAATATTGCAAACTTAATTAGCTAGTTATGAAAATCAAAAATTTTCCCAAGAATATTTTCTTTCTTTCGAATATTTTTAGGCTATAATGGATGAGTTACCCGCAAATAAATGGGCCTATTGATATTGATTCTATTTGGCAAATCAGCGATTTTAATATATGATGAAAAAGATTGAAAGTGGGGTAAACGATTTGGCCAAACCAACAAACCAAAATAATAAATCAACTTATGATGAAAGTTCGATCCAGGTATTAGAAGGCCTGGAAGCAGTTAGAAAACGTCCTGGTATGTATATCGGGTCAACAGATGCACGTGGTTTACACCATTTAGTGTATGAGATTGTCGATAACTCAATTGACGAGGCCTTGAGTGGATATGCTGACCATATTACAGTAACAATTGCTAAAGACGGTTCAGCAATTGTTACCGATAATGGGCGTGGGATGCCGATTGGTAAACATACTAGCGGTAAGCCGACTGTTGAGGTCATCTTAACGGTCCTTCATGCGGGTGGTAAATTCGGTGGTTCAGGTTATAAAACTTCAGGGGGTCTACACGGTGTAGGTTCATCTGTAGTAAATGCCTTGTCCAGCAAATTTATTGCCACAGTTCACCGGGACGGCAAGGAATACCACCAGGAATTTACCAATGGTGGTAAACCAGGCAAACCCAAAACAAAAGCCTTTAAAACCAAAAACACCGGCACTAAAATCCAATTTTATCCGGATGCTGAGATCTTTGGCAATATTAAATTTGACCCGTCAACTATTCGGGAACACTTACGTGAATCAGCCTTTTTATTAAAAGACTTACGTATCGACTTTATTGATGAAATCAACGAGACTGAGGAAACCTTCCATTATGCAGAAGGGATCAAGGCTTTTGTCGATTACTTAAATGAAGACAAGGACGTTTTACATGATGTCGTCTTTTTCCAAGGGGTTGAAAACGGGATTGAAATCGAATTGGCCTTCCAATATAACGATGGTTATTCGGAAACAGTCTTATCATTCGTCAATAACGTAAGAACTGCAGACGGCGGGACCCATGAATCGGGGATGCGCACAGGTTTAACCAAGTCTTTCAATGAATACGCCCGTAAGGTGGACTTGTTGAAGACTAAAGAAAAGAACCTTGAAGGGTCTGACGTACGAGAAGGGTATACAGCTGTCTTATCGTTACGGGTTCCTGAAGAAATCTTGCAGTTTGAAGGGCAAACCAAGTCTAAATTAGGGACACCACAAGCTCGTTCAGCTTCTGATAAAATCGTATCTGAAAACTTAGCGGTTTACCTAATTGAAAACGGGGAAGCAGCACAAATGCTGGTCCGTAAAGCTTTAAAAGCACGTGAAGCGAGAGATGCTGCACGTAAAGCCCGTGAAGCGTCACGTGGCGCTAAGGGCAAACGTAAGGAAGTCCTATTATCTGGTAAATTAACCCCTGCACAGGGCCGTAACGCCAAAAAGAATGAACTTTTCCTAGTGGAGGGGGATTCTGCCGGTGGTTCTGCTAAACAAGGGCGGGACCGTAAATTCCAGGCTATCTTGCCATTACGTGGTAAGGTATTAAACACTGAAAAAGCCAGCATTCAAGATATTCTAAAAAATGAAGAGTTGAACACCATCATCTATACCATTGGTGCAGGTGTAGGGGCTGAATTTGAGGTTGAGGATGCCAACTACGATAAAGTCATCATCATGACCGATGCCGATACCGATGGGGCCCATATCCAGGTGCTACTGCTGACCTTCTTCTTCCGCTATATGAAACCTTTAGTAGAGGCGGGTAAAGTCTATCTTGCTATGCCACCATTGTATAAGGTGTCTAAGGGTAAGGGGAAAAATGAGGTCATTGAATATGCTTGGACGGATGACGAGTTAAAAACTGTGACTGATAAAGTCGGCAAAGGCTATATCTTGCAACGTTACAAAGGTTTGGGTGAGATGAATGCGGACCAATTATGGGAAACAACTATGGATCCTGAAACACGTACACTTGTCCGGGTAACAATTGACGATTTATCCCTAGCTGAAAAAAGGGTATCTGTTTTAATGGGGAACAAGGTTGAACCTAGACGGAAATGGATTGAAGACAATGTGGCCTTCACCATGGACGAAGATGATACCCTACTTGAAAATGCCTCAGATACTGATGCTGGCGATAAGGAAGAAGTTGTCGAAATTTTAGAAAACCAAAATCAAACCAGTGTCACTGCTAACGAAGCTGCGGATGACGTAACTGGTGGGCAAATTAATTTATTTGATGAAGATGGTGATTATTAATGGTTGAAATTCAAAAATTAACATTAGAAGAGGTAATGGGTGACCGTTTCGGACGCTATTCTAAATACATCATCCAAGACCGGGCGCTACCTGATATTCGCGATGGATTAAAACCAGTACAACGCCGGATTTTGTTCGCAATGTTTCAAGAGGGGAATACCTCTTCTTCAAACTTCCGTAAATCGGCCAAAACAGTCGGTAATGTAATTGGTAACTACCACCCCCACGGTGATTCATCAGTTTATGAAGCCATGGTCCGGATGTCTCAAGACTGGAAGAACCGTGAAGTTTTAGTAGAGATGCACGGGAATAACGGGTCTATGGACGGTGACTCTGCAGCTGCCATGCGGTATACAGAAGCCCGTTTATCGAAGATTGCCGATGAATTATTGCGTGATCTTGATAAAGACACGGTTGAAATGATCCTAAACTTTGATGACACGGCTGAAGAACCAACTGTTTTACCAGCAGGTTTCCCAAACCTATTGGTTAATGGGGCAACTGGTATTTCAGCGGGTTACGCGACTGAAATTCCGCCGCATAATCTAGGTGAAATTATTGATGCAACAACTTATCTAATCGACCATCCAAATGCCACAGTCAATAAGTTGATGGACTTTGTTCCTGGACCAGATTTCCCAACGGGGGCTATTATCCAAGGGCGAGAAGAGTTGAAGAAAGCTTATACTACTGGACGCGGGAAAGTCGTTGTTCGGTCTAAGCATCATATTGAAACAGACCGTGGTGGTAAAGAGAAAATCGTGATCACGGAAATTCCATATGAAGTGAATAAGGCTAACCTTGTGCGCCGGATGGATGAGTTACGGTTGAACCGGTCAATTGACGGGATTCAAGAAGTCCGCGATGAAACGGACCGTAACGGCCTACAAATCGTGATTGAATTGAAAAAGGATGCAAGTTCTGATGCTATCCTAAACTACTTCTACAAAAATTCTGATTTGCAAATTAACTATAACTTCAACATGGTGGCCATTAATGACCAACGTCCTGAATTAGTTGGGATTAGAGAAGCTTTAAACGCTTATATCGGCCACCGTTATGAAATTATTCGTCGTCGGACAACCTTTGATTTAAATAAGGCCCAACGTCGCTTACATATCGTAGATGGATTGGTCAAAGCCATGTCTATTCTAGACCAGGTGATTGCGACTATTAGAAATTCTAAAAACAAATCAGATTCTAAATACAATTTGATTGAAGCTTTTGATTTTTCGGAAGCCCAAGCAGAAGCCATCGTAAGCCTACAACTGTACCGTTTAACCAATACAGACGTTACTGCCTTAGAAAATGAACGCCTACAATTAAACGAGGATATTGCTTCATACCAAGCAGTCTTATCTGACGACAAAGTGCTATACGGTCGGATGAAGTCTGAACTCAAAGCGATTAAGAAAGCCTACGCTTCTGAACGTCGTACTGAGATTCAAGACGAAATCCAAGAAGTCATCGTGAAGAAACAATTATTAATTTCTGAAGAAGACGTTATCGTTGTAGTTACCCGCGGTGGTTATATCAAACGGTCTAGTCTGCGGTCATTTAAAGCTTCTGGTATTGAAGAAGTCGGTTTACGCGACGGAGACCATGTACAATTCCTTGAAAAAATGTCTACTTTGGATCAGTTAGTATTCATAACCAATAAAGGGAACTACATCTTCCAACCAGTTTATGAATTACAAGACATCCGTTGGAAAGACTTAGGGGAGCATGTTTCGCAAAGAATTGCCTTTGCTAGTGACGAATCAATTATCGGTGTCTTTAAATACGATGAAAATAGCAAAGATAACCTCTTGCTTGCATCAGCTGCGGGTATGATTAAACAAACGGCATTGTCAGAATTCAAAGAATTCCGCGGTTATAAAAACAAATCGTCATTAGCTATGAATTTATCTTCTGACACTGATCAAGTAATTGGTGTTTACCGCATTGACGGCGCAACTGACCAAAGCCAAGCCCAAGTCATCTTAGTGACGCATTTTGGTTTTACCTTAAGATACAGCATTGATGAAATTTCGATTATTGGTGCGCGTGCTAAAGGGGTTAAATCTATTAACCTGAAACAAGATGATTATGTGGTTGGATTGTCATACGCAGCCGTTCCAGATGATAACTTGCAATTGATGATGGTGACCCAACGAGGGCATATGAAACGCTTGAAATGGGCTGAAATTAACGTTCTTGGGCGAGCTAAACGTGGTTTAGTGGCCTTAAAAGAATTGAAAACAAACCCACATCGTTTTGTTGCTGCCTTTGAAGTCATTGACACTAAACAGGTATTTGAAGTGCTTACAAGCCAATCTCATCGTGAAAACTTTAGAACAGGTGACGTGGCAATTGCCAACCGTTACTCAAACGGGTCAATGCTTGTAGACGAGAAAGATCATGGTCAAATTAGCTTAGTAACGCCGTTAATTGACTTCACGTCTTTTAATCCTGAAAAATAAATTTTCAATTAAGAATCCGAACGTCTGCCAAATTTTTATTGTTTTGGTAGGCGTTTTGTTATAGGCTAAGTTTAGAGAAAAACGATAATTACTTATCTTAGTATTGATAACTAGATATTAACAGCATTCTTCGCTATAATTAAAGAGATGAACATTTATTCGCGGATTTAAATCAAGAAAATGAATGAATGATAAAGGAGAGTTTTATGGAAGAAGTAGTCATTGTTGCAGCGAAACGTTCTGCAATCGGAAAATTTGGTGGCCAATTTAAAAGCATTTCAGCAGTTGATTTAGGGGTAGAAGTATTAAAAGAAACACTCGCTTCAATTGATTTAGACCCAAAAAAAGTTGAACAAGTGATCTTGGGGAATGTATTAAGTGCTGGACTTGGCCAAAACGTTGCGCGCCAAGTCGCCCTAAAATCAGGTTTGTCTAACGAATCTACTGCCGTAACCATTAACCAAGTTTGTGGTTCAGGATTGCGTACTGTCATGATGGGCGCACAAGCTATCATGCTTGGCGACGCTGATATTGTGGTCGCAGGTGGTACGGAAAATATGACTCGTGCACCATATGTGGTTGATTCCGCTCGTTGGGGTCAGCGTATGGGCAATGGTCAAATGATTGACACTATGCAACACGATGGTCTAACTGATGCCTTCTCAAACGATGCGATGGGGATTACAGCAGAAAATATTGCGGACCAATACGGGATTTCCCGTGAAGCCCAAGATGAATTTGCAGCCGCTAGCCAAATCAAGGCTGTAGCAGCGAAAGAGGCTGATCGTTTTGCAGAAGAAATTGTCCCAGTGACCATCCCACAAAAAAATGGGGTGCAAGTAGTGACTGAAGATGAAGGGCCACGTTCGGGTATTACACCAAAACGTTTGGGTAAATTGCAACCAGCCTTTAAAGAAGATGGGACAGTTACAGCAGGTAACTCATCAGGTATCAATGATGGGGCAGCAATGCTTGTCTTAATGTCTAAGCGTAAGGCCGATGAACTAGGACTTAAACCCATGGTATCCATTGCATCTTACGCAACGGGTGGGGTAGATCCTTCAATTATGGGGACAGGTCCAATCCCAACAACGATCAAGGCCTTAGAAATGGCCAATATTACAGCAGGAGACCTAGATTTAATTGAGGCAAATGAAGCGTTTGCATCCCAAGCTTTATGTGTAACCACAAGCTTAGAATTGCCAGCTGACAAAGTTAACGTGAATGGTGGGGCAATTGCCCTTGGTCATCCAATCGGTGCTTCAGGCGCCCGTATTTTGGTTACCTTGATCCATGAAATGCTAAAACGTCAGTCAGTTTATGGTTTAGCGACCCTATGTGTGGGCGGCGGACAAGGGGTATCCGTCATAGTAAAACAGGCAGTTTAACAAGTAGGGTGCACTTGCGCTTTTTTCAATATTTAAAGTCCTGCACAAGCAAATGATTTGGTCTCAAATGGGTTCATGGTAAACTAAGATTATAACTTAGAATTTGAAGGGAGCTATTCGATGACAATACCAACTTATACAGCGCATGATGGGACCAAAGTCCCACAAATCGGTTTTGGTACATACAAACTTAAAGGATATGATGGGGTAGAATCTATCCAGTCAGCCATAGAAGCAGGTTACCGTTACCTAGATTCAGCCTACAACTATGAAAATGAAGCAACAGTAGGTGAAGCTATTCGTCGATCTGGAATTCCAAGAGACGAGATTCAAGTGGCTTCAAAATTACCTGGTCGTTACCACAAATACGATGATGCCTTAGTGACTATTCAAGAATCATTAATGCGAGCAAACTTAGACTACTATGATTTTTACTTGATTCACTGGCCAAATCCAAAAGAAGACCACTATGTTGAAGCTTGGCAAGCACTGATTGAAGCCCAAAGACGTGGCTACATCAAAAATCTAGGTGTCAGCAACTTCTTACCAGAACATATTGACCGCATTGAGCGTGAAACTGGCGTCTTACCAGTGGTAAACCAAGTAGAAATGCACCCTTACTTCCAACAAAAAACGCAACGCGCTTACCATGAGGAGAAGGGCATAATTACTCAATCTTGGTCACCTTTTGTTCGCGCAAATGAAAAAATTGATAAATCAGTTTTAGAGAATGAAGACATCAAAGCAGTAGGTGCTAAATATGGTAAGTCTGCTGGTCAAACAATTTTACGTTGGCAAACGCAATTAGGGGCTATGCCAATCCCTAAATCAAGCAAGAAAGCGCGTCAAATTGAAAACTTAGACTTCTTTGACTTCAAACTGGATGAAGAAGACTTGGCCGTATTTGACCGTTTAGATAAGCCAGATGGCCGCGCAGCCAACCAAGATCCAGCGGTGTACCAAGAATTTTAGGCAAATATATCTTGAAATAAAGTTAAAAATCAACTTAAAAGGAATCTTTCGGATTTTTCGAAAAGTTCCTTTTTTCGATTTAATCTATGTTAAAATGTGAATATCATTGAATTTAAAAAGGAGCAATAAACGTGAATAAAATTTTAGTTTTTGGACACCAAAATCCAGATACAGATGCCATTACATCTGCTATCTCATATGCCTACTTATTAAACCAACAAGGACTTGAAGCGGAAGCAGTGGCCTTAGGACAAGTTAACGAAGAAACTGCTTATGCCTTGAATGAATTTGGTCAAGAGGCACCACGTGTAATTGAATCTATTGGAACGCAAACAGATACAGTTGCTTTAGTAGACCACAACGAGTCGCAACAATCAGTCGCTGACTTAGCAGAAGTTGAAGTGCATTCGGTTGTTGACCACCACAAAATCGGTGATTTCACAAGTGCCGCACCATTAACTTTCATTGCAAAACCATACGGTTGTTCTCAAACAATTATTTTCGAATTGTTCCAAGAAAAAGGCATCGAAATCCCTAAAGAAATCGCTGGTTTAATGCTATCAGCTATCATCTCTGATACTTTATTATTCAAATCACCAACAACAACTGAAAAAGATCAAGAAGTTGGTTTAGCTTTAGCAGAGATCGCTGGCGTAGATGTTGAAGCTTACGGTTTAGCTTTATTGAAATCAGGTACAAACGTAGACGCTAAATCTGCAAGTGAAATTGCTGATGGCGACGCTAAATCATTTGAAATGGACGGCAAACCAGTACGTATTGGTCAAATCAATGTCGTAGATGTTGACGATGTCTTGAAACGTAAAGACGAAGTGATTGCAGCAATGAAAGACTTAGTAGCTGAAAACGAATATACCGCATTCTTATTAGTGGTAACAAACATTTTAACAAGTGATTCAGAAGGTCTGTTAGTGGGTTCTGAAGACTTTATGCAACATGCTGAACAAGCCTTTGGCGGTCAAGTGAATGACAACCACATTGCTTTACCAGGCGTTGTATCACGTAAAAAACAAGTTGTACCACCATTAGAAGCAACATTTTAAGTAAGATTTTTTTAGGTAAAATCGCGAAGTGCCTTCCAAACAAGTTGTTTAGGGGGCATTTTGTGCATTTTTACTATAACTTTTATTGCAAGTTTTAGGAGGATATATGGATATTGTCGTTGTAGGAGGGGGAAAACTCGGAGAGGACATCCTTCATGGGTTAATTAAAGAAGGTCACAACCTGACCTTAATTGATAACGATTCGCGGGTCATTGATGATTTAATTGATGAGGTAGATATCAAGGGGGTAGTGGGTAACGGTGTTGACGTTGAAGTGCACCGTGAAGCCAATGTTCAAAACGCCCAAGTCTTTATTGCGGCTTCTCCTCATGATGAGGTCAATATTATTTCTGCCATGATTGCCAAAACTTTGGGGGCAGAGTTTTTAATTGTCCGCGTGCGTAACCAGTCCTTTACAGCGCAACAAGGTTTTATCCAATCTAATCTTGGCATTGATTACCTGATTAACCAGGATAGGGTTGCAGCTAAAGACATTATTCAAGTCATCGATTACCCGTCAGCCACCTTTGTGGAGCCTTTTTACCATAACCGTATGCACCTTATTAAAGTGCGGATTATGGAGAAGTCACGGATCGTCAACCAGTATATTCGAGACATTCGTCGTAATATTCCAGAAGTGATTGTGGTGGCAGTTGAACGTAACGGGGAGACCCTTATTCCAGACGGAAATTCAATCTTGTTATCAGGGGACTTTGTGGAGATTTTCGCCAAACGTGAAGCTTTACAGGACTTTTTCGTTGCTGCTGGCCATAAGAAAGTAAAACGATATAGATCCGCCTTAATCGTTGGGGGAAGCCGGATTAACCACTATCTGATTCCACTCCTACATGCTAGGGGGATTCATACCCGTTTGATCGAGCTAGATAAGAACCGGGCTTCTGAATTGGCCAACCAATTTACTAATACAGAAGTCATCTATGATGATGGAACTGACCAGTATGTCTTAAATGAACAACGAGTAGAAAATTTTGACCTCTTGCTGACTTTAACCAACTCAGACGAAGAGAACTTGATGGTGTCTTTATACGGGAAAAATGCCGGCGTTCGCAAAACCATTACCAAGGTGAACCGACCAGGCTTAATCCGCTTGATTGATGATAGTAAACTAGACGTGATTTTATCTCCTAGAAAGGCTATTGTAGACGCGGTAACCCGTCATGTTAGCTCAATTGCCTCTAGTCAAACCGACAAATTACAAAACTATGCCCGTTTATCAGACAATAAAACAGCCGTCCTAGAATTTGTCTTGAGCCCAGATTGTAAAATTCTTGCCACACCGATCAAAGATATGACTTTTAGACCAGGTTTGATGATTGGTTTAATCGTCCGCAACAAGGAAATGATCATTCCAAGTGGGGACGACGCCTTTATTCCTGGTGACCATGTCCTAGTTATCGATACCGAAGATCAAATTCGGAACTTTAATGACATCGTGGTGAAGAAGAATAGGAGAGATGGCGAATGAATTGGTCCTACATCCAATATTTAATTGGCCGGCTACTCATGGTCTTGTCGCTACTGATGCTGCCATCATTATTAGTAGCCGTTATCTACCAAAACGAAGTCAAGGTTATTTTAGCCTTTGTCGTCTCCATGATAATTACCTTTATTGCCGGTAAAGTCATGTCCTTTAGACAACCAGAGAAAGACGTATTCTTTGCCCGAGAAGGTTTCGTCTTAGTCTCCTTATCCTGGTTTTTGATTTCCATTTTTGGGGCCTTACCATTCTATTTGTCAGGCGCTGTCAATTCCTACGTCGACGCCTTATTTGAAGCGGTATCCGGTTTTACTACCACTGGTGCCAGCGTCCTAGTCGACACACTTGATGTATTGCCCGAATCCTTGATGTTCTGGCGGTCCTTTACCTTACTGGTAGGGGGTATGGGGATGTTGATTTTCCTCCTTTATGTCGTCCCAAATATGGGGGCAAAAGGAGTATATGTCATGCGAGCGGAGTTACCAGGACCATCGACAGGTAAGCTTGAATCTAGGGTCTCTTCATCGATCTATATCTTGTACTTTATTTATCTATTTCTAACAGTCGTATTCGCGGTCTTACTTTGGGTCGCCGGTGTACCATGGTTTGAATCTATGCTACTCTCTATGGGAACGGCCGGGACAGGGGGCTTTAATATCTACCCCGCCTCCATCGCCCATTACAATTCAAGGGTGGTTGAGACGATTTTGATGATCGCCATGTTTACATTTGGTTTAAATTTCAACTTCTTCTACCTTGCTTACGAAAGACGCTGGAGGGAAATCTTTAAAGACGAAGAGTTGAAATGGTATATCTATATCATTTTAGGGGCCTTAGCCATTATTTCTTTGGCCTTAATCCCTTATTACGACAACTTCTTCCGTATGATACACGATGTGCTCTTTAATATCGTGTCCATCATGTCAACTACTGCTTATACCACAGTAGATATCTTGGAATGGCCGATAGCTGCCCATACCACCATTCTATTGTTGATGTTTGTCGGCGCTATGTCAGGGTCTACAGCGTCCGGTCTAAAAGTTATCCGGATAGGAATTTATTTGCGGTCTATTAAACATGAAATCCAGCATTTACTTGCACCAAATAGGGTGATTCCTATGACCTATAACGGCAAACGTATTGAGAAAAATGTCCACTACGGGATTGTTTACTATCTTATGACCTATCTAGCCGTATTCGTTTTAATCCTAGTAGTTCTGTCATTTGATGCACAGAACTTTTCATCCGCATTCTCAGCGACCATCGCCACTATTTCAAATATCGGTGGGTCCCTTGATTTACTAGGGCCGTCACAAGATTATGGGTCCCTGTCTAATTTTTCAAAAGTCGTCATGTCAGTAGGGATGATTATCGGCCGTCTAGAAATTTATCCAGTGATCATTTTATTATCCAGATCAACTTGGCGAAAAGTCTAACGACCACTTGTATATACAATTTTGTTTTAACCTGATTGAAAAAAGGGGATTACACTATGTAAGCGCATCCCTTTTTTCATAGGTTTATCAACACTTTTGGTATTTGGCGCCAATATTTTGCAATGCACATTTGTATTTTTATTGACCAATTTCTAGTATTTTTTATTTACGTAGCGTATACTCACTTTGTAATGGAAGCGCTTATTTAGCAATTTTTTATTAAGTAGGAGGAATTATAATGAGTGAACAAGAAAAATATATCATGGCGATCGACCAAGGAACAACTTCATCGCGGGCAGTGATATACAACCATAAAGCTGAACCTATTGCTTCTAGTCAGAAGGAGTTTGAGCAAGTTTTCCCTAAATCTGGTTGGGTAGAACACAATGCGATTGAAATTTGGAACTCAGTACAGGCAGTAATCGCTGGTGCATTTATTGATGGTGGTTTACGCCCTGACCAAATCGCTGGTATTGGGATTACCAACCAACGTGAAACTACAGTTGTTTGGGAAAAAGATACTGGTAGACCAATTTATAACGCAATTGTTTGGCAGTCACGTCAATCTGCTTCAATCAGTGATAACTTGATTGACCAAGGTTTAAAAGAAAAAATACAGCAACATACTGGTTTAGTAGTTGATGCTTATTTCTCTGCTACTAAGATTCGCTGGATTTTAGACCACGTTGAAGGTGCCCAAGAGCGTGCTGAAAAAGGTGAATTGCTATTTGGTACGATCGATACTTGGTTGCTTTGGAAATTAACTAATGGAGAAGTTCATGCTACTGACTACTCAAATGCTTCTCGTACAATGTTGATGAACATTGAGAAACTTGAGTGGGACGATGAAATGTTAGCCATGTTAAATATTCCAAAAGCCATTATGCCAGAAATTCGCTCAAACTCAGAGGTTTACGGTCATACTGTTGGCTTCCACTTCTATGGCTACGAAGTACCAATTTCTGGTATGGTAGGGGACCAACAAGGTGCTTTATTCGGTCAATTAGCTACAGAAGAAGGTACTGTAAAATCAACTTACGGTACTGGTGCCTTTATCGTAATGAATGCTGGAAGTGAGTTAAAATTATCTGAAAATAACCTATTAACGACAGTTGGTTTCGTGATTGGTGACAAGGTTACTTACGCCTTAGAAGGGTCTGTATTTGTTGCTGGTTCAGCTATCCAATGGATTCGAGATGGTTTAGAATTAATTGAAAACGCTGCTGAAACTGAAGCTTTAGCTAACCAATCAATAAATGAAGATGAAGTTTACTTAGTACCAGCCTTTACTGGTTTAGGTGCGCCATACTGGGACTCTGACGCTCGTGGTGCAGCATTTGGTATCACACGCGGGACAACAAAAGCTGACTTCGCCAAAGCAACTTTACAATCAATTGCATACCAAGTTCGCGACATTACTGATACAATGAATAAGGATACTGGTATCGATATTCCATTACTAAAAGTTGATGGTGGCGCAGCAATGAATGGTTACTTGATGCAGTTCCAATCAGACATTACTGGTATTGAGATTGCTCGTGCTGCTAATCTTGAGACAACAGCCTTAGGTGCTGCTTATCTAGCTGGTTTAGCTGTTGGTTACTGGAAAGACATTGATGAATTGAAATCATTTACCCAACCAGGACAAACTTTCGAACCTAAGATGAATGACTCACATAAAGAAGACCTATATGCGGGTTGGACTAACGCAGTCCGTGCAACACGTGCTTACTCACAATACTTTAAAGAAGAAGCAAACGACTAATACATAGGAGGTATAGTTTAAATGCCTAAATTATCATTTAAGTATAGAAAAGAAACAGTCGAACAATTAAAAGAAAACCAATATGATTTATTCATTATTGGAGGCGGTATCACAGGTGCAGGTGTAGCGATTCAAGCAGCTGCATCTGGCCTAAAAACGGCCTTAGTGGATATGCAAGACTTCTCTGAAGGGACTTCAAGCCGTTCAACTAAATTAGTACACGGTGGTATCCGTTACTTGAAAAACTTCGACCTAGAAGTGGTTTCAGATACAGTAACTGAGCGTGCAACTGTTCATAATATTGCACCACATATCCCACAACCAGATCCAATGTTAATGCCTTTATATGACGAACCAAAAGTAACTTTCAATCCATTACGCTTGCAAATCGCTATGGATATCTATGACTCACTAGCTGGTGTAAAAGATTCTCAATACGCCAACGAAATGTTGTCTAAAGATGAAGTTTTAAGTCGTCAACCAGGCTTAATGGCTGAAGGTTTAATCGGTGGTGGTAAATACCTAGATTTCAACAACAATGACTCACGCTTAGTTATTGAAAATATCAAACAAGCAAACGATGATGGTGCAGATTTATTAAGCCACGCAAAAGTTGTTGGTTTCGAATATGAAAATAACAAAATTGTGGCTGTTAAAGTTGAAGATTTACTTTCAGGAGAAACATTTACTGTTAAATCTCATGTAGTAATTAATACAACTGGTCCTTGGTCAGATACAATTCGCCAATTAGACGGTGCTGATGAGAAGCCTGCACAGATGCGTCCAACCAAAGGTGTGCATTTCGTCGTAGATAAATCAAAATTAACAGTGTCGCAACCAATTTACTTTGACACAGGCGAACAAGATGGCCGTATGGTCTTTGTTTTACCTCGTGAAAATAAAACTTACTTCGGTACTACTGATACGGACTACTCTGGTGACTTTGAACACCCAACAGTGACTCAAGAAGACGTTGATTACCTATTACGTGTTGTCAACCACCGCTTCCCGAATGCCAACTTGTCTATCAATGATATCGAAACTTCATGGGCAGGTTTACGACCTTTAATTGATTCAAATAACGCCTCTGACTACAATGGTGGTGACGCAGGTCGACTATCAGAACGTACATTTGATGAATTAGTGTCTTTATTCGATGGCTACAGCAAAGATAAAGTTGAACGTAGCGTGGTTGAAGATAAGTTACAAGATTTAGGCTCTAATACTTCTGAACGTGGCGATGGTGGCCCATCAAGCGTATCTCGTGGTTCAGACTTATCTGTTTCTGATTCAGGTTTATTTACCCTAGCTGGTGGTAAACTTACTGACTACCGGAAAATGGCTAAAGGTGCAATGGAAAGAATTATCCCTACTGTTATTGACATTACGGGTAAATCTTACGAATTAGTACAATCATCAACTTACCCTGTATCTGGTGGCCAGTTCGATCCTAATAGCTATGAAACGGCTATGGAAAAATTTGCAAATGTAGGTGTAGCTCGTGGTTTAACTTATGGACAATCACTTAAATTAGCTAAATTGTATGGTTCAAATATGAACCGTGTGATTTCATACCTACCAGTAGCCAAAGAATATGCAGCTAAATATGACTATCCAGTTGATATTGCTGTTAGCTTAATTTATGCCTTAGAGGAAGAAGGGGTATACACACCATTAGACTTCTTCGCTCGTCGTACAACCTTTATGCTGTTCCAACATGACAAGATGCTTGCAGTTAAAGATGCGGTTAGCCATACGATTGTCGATTACTTTGGTTTAGATCAAGCCACTGAGGATCAACAGAAAACAGCACTAGATGAAGAAATTGCTAAGGCTGAATTACAGTACTTAAAATAATTTATATTTTAGTATAAATATTCTATAAATAATATGTTATTATTATTTATAAAAACACAGGAGGATTTAATATGGATGGATTTATTGGTGAATTAATTGGTACTTTTTTACTGGTCTTATTAGGGTGTGGGGTTAATGCTGGTGTAAACTTAAGTAAATCAAATGCCAAAGAAGGTGGATGGATTGTTATTACTATGGGTTGGGCTTTAGCTGTAACTATTGGTGTATATGCCTCTGGTTTCTTGTCAGACGCCCACTTAAACCCAGCGGTTACTATAGCTTTCGCTGTAAACGGTTCATTTGCTTGGGCTGAAGTCGTGCCTTATATCGCTGGTCAAATGATTGGGGCGATTTTAGGAGCTGTGACAGTTTGGTTAGCTTACCACGAGCAATTTGAAGCAACTAACGAAGAAGGTTCAATCTTAGGTACTTTCGCTACTGGTCCGCAAGTTGAAAGTCCTGTATGGAACCTAATGACTGAAATCATCGGCACTGCAGTATTAGTGATCGGTGTTATGGCCTTAGGTGCAAACCAAATTTCAGACGGTTTAAACCCGATGATTGTTGGTATCATAGTAGGGGCGGTAGGTCTATCACTAGGTGGTCCTACAGGATACGCCATCAACCCAGCTCGTGACTTAGGTCCTCGTATTGCCCATGCCATCTTACCAATTTCAGGTAAGGGGAGTTCAAACTGGGGCTACGCTTGGGTTCCAATTGTAGGTCCTATCATTGGTGCAATCATTGCAGCCTTAGTATATAACTTGGTATTATAATAAAATTTCAAGTATAGAAAAAATCCAGAACAAACGTTCTGGATTTTTTGTTTGGTTATTTTTACATTTTAATCAAGAGGGCGAATGTCTTTTTCCAGGTAGACAACATCTAGCCATTGGTCGAATTTGTAACCCATGTTCTTACAGACACCGAATTGTTCAAAGCCATGTTTCTTGTGGAATTTTAACGATGATTCGTTGGTTCCTGTGACTTGTGACACGAGTTTGTAGATATCAGGGTAATTGTCGATGACTTCTTGTTCTAGCGCTTGATATAAGCGACTACCAATGCCTTTAGCCTTAACATGAGCATCTAGATAAATAGAAATCTCTTTAGAAGGTCGGTAGCCTTCATAGGCATCAGCGTCAGAGGTGTAAGCAAAACCGATGACTTGGCCATCATAATCAGCCACTAGAAAGGGATTGATCCCAATACGTTCAGTAATTTGTTGTTCCTTTAAGTAAACATCAGTTAGGGCGATTCTAAAAGAAATAGTAGTATTTTGAATGTAATAATTGTAGATAGCAGTTAACTGAGCTGCATCAGCAAGTTCAGCAGGACGGATGATTACTTGGTCAGTTTCTATAGTATCTATAGTCGTTTCAGTATAAGATAAAGGGTCTGTCATAAAAAATTCTTCCTAACTTTTTTAGTTTAATACCATCATATCACTAGAGATTAAAAGAGGCTAATACAAAATATTGTCAACGAATGATAGGTAGAGGGCATCATAAATTGGACATAGAGATTAGGTATTTAAAATGCATATCGCTTTAAATAATATATGTTATGTAAACTAATAGACATAGACAGATATATATAAAGATACTCATGACTATACAGACGGTTTCTAATGCATTTTGGCTTAGTTTATATGTATTAATGCTCATAGACTGTTTTAGATTTATCATAAGCTATCTTACAAAGTATGATTTTATTGTTTTGCTATTCACTTCAATTACTATACTTTATAGCGCTAACTTTCTACAATTATTTGATTCATCGACTTATTATTATAAATATCAGCAAATCCAGTCAGCTTCTTCATTTATTTCATACTATCAATCTATGATTTAGAACGTATGTTTGGTATAATTATTTTTAGTATTTGAAGGAGTTTTATATATGGACAATTACTTTGATAAGGAATCTTTCTACGAACTATACGCCGACTATCTATCACAGAAGCAATCCAGCACTAAGGAAAGCTATTTGAAGAACATCAAACCATTCTTTATTTATCTGGAAAAACAAGCTATTATACATCCAACTTATCATGACATTGAACGCTATTTTGACGATTTAATCAATCATCCAAGTAAGACCTACATCTTAATCAATGATATAGATTATGATGAGGTCTCTGAGGAGCAACGTCGTGCACTGGACCAGTTTCGCTACAAAGATCGGACCATTAAGTCATACCGCAACATGCTCAACCAGTTCTTTAAATGGTTAGAACGGGAAAATCTATATGAAAATATCGTTGCTAAAGCCAATAATAATATCCCTGTACCACACGGACACGCTAAGGATGCACTGGATATTGAGGACGTTGAAAAGTTGCTAGATTACCTTAAATCAACAACTGATACACTAATTGGTAAACGTAATTATGCACTTATATTACTTGCTGTCACTACTGGGTTAAGGACCATTGAACTCAGTAGAGCCAATTTTGAAGACGTGCAACGCCGCGGTTTGAACACTGTAATCTATGTACAAGGTAAAGGTCGCCGTGAAAAAGATGAATTCGTCATAATTCCCCGTAAAACCAAGGAAGTTGTGCGAGATTATACACGCTTCCGTGAAGACCAAGGTATCATGATTAACACCGACTTAGCGCCTTTATTTGCTTCACACGGTAATCGCAATAAAAGTGGTCGTATGTCAGCTCGGTCAATTTCTAGAGTGATCGCGAGTGCTTATGAAGCTGTTGGGATTCATTCATCTAAAATTACGCCACATTCACTGAGGCATACCGCTGCAACCTTAAGTTTAATTAACGGCGGTAACTTACGGGAAACGCAAAAAATGCTACGACATTCTAGTGTTCGAACGACCGAAATCTACGCCCAAGATTTAAATGAAGACTTGAATACTTCTAGTCAGTTGATTGAAGATCTTATTGACCAATCAAGAATTCTCAAAGATTTAGAAGATAAAGGCAAAGATAACAATTTGCACAATCCCTAATTAGTAATCACAAAAGCCCCCTCTCTTAATCATAAAGGTGGGGGCTATTACTGAAAAAATTGAATATATGATGGAATTGCTCTTTATGAAAAGCTAGGGTATTTGTTTGCTATTTTAAATCCCCTCCTATGTCCGCTAAGGGTAATTAGCGGACATAGAAAATAAATTCATTTGCTATACTCTTTGTTTATATTTTCGCTAATAAGTCACCGAGATATTTAGCTAGTGCTAACATGCCAAATTCTTGTGCAACTTCTTCTGCGTCTGCATTGTAATTTGTATTGGTGTTAACGTCGTAAGCCCACTTCTGTCCGTCTGCCGTTACAATAAATTCTACTGCTGCTACCTGAATGTTTTCAGCTTTTAAGAAGTTTTCAATCTTATGAATTTCTTCTTTGCTTAATACCCCGTCAACGATTTGGAATTTATCTGGTGTAGATTGGACCTGCCCTTCAATTGGAATTTGGCAGTTATCTGCTGGGCACAATTCAAAACCGTCTGAAGAATCGATGCTGACAACATAATGAAATTTACCACCAATAAATTCTGACCGGTACACCCTACCATTTACTGGCTTAACGTAGGCTTGAAGTAAGCTAATTCCATCGACTGAATCTTCAAAGAAATCACTATTAACATAGTCTTCTAGCTCTTCAATTCGGTCAAATAGGTTTACCCCAAGCCCTTTACCTGCCCGGTTGTGTTTAATAATAAATGGGAAAGTATCGAGTTTTTTAGCTGCTTGGATAATTTCTTCCTTACCAACTGCAGCAATTGTTTTAGGCGTTTGGATACCTGCTTTTTGTAAGGCTAAATACTGCTTAATCTTGCTGACTTCAAGTTCAATTGCGCGACTACCGTTCACTACAAGGGCCTGATGGCTTTCTAACCATGGTAAAACTTGGCTAGTTAATTCAGGTGCATAGCGGTGGTCTCTTGTGTGTGACGAAGCAGAAATCCGGTTATAGAAAATGCCTGCTGGTGGTGTATCTTGAATGTCTACTAGCCCTGTGTCTAGAAACCAAGTGTCATAAGGAATAGACAGTTGGTCTAGTCGTTCAATTAAATGTTTTGTCCAATCATCGTTTTCGTGGATGATATATACTTTCTTGTCGGTCAAATTGTTGCGCCTTCTTTCTTTTTAATTTTAGTGAATACTGGCAATTTTGCGCCTTCTGTTTTGGCAATAATAGTCGCTGCTAAAGCATTTCCAACCACATTTAAGGCTGTTCTACCTGCATTTGCGAAGAAATCAATGGATACCAGTAAAGCAACTGCTTCAGATGGTAAGCCTAATTGGTTTGCGGTGGCAAGAAGCACGACAATGGCCCCTGATGGTACTGTAGCGATTGTTTTGGTAATAAAAGTAAGAAATACTACTAAAACGACAAAATCAGAAATTGTTAATGAAGCATCAAATATGTTCATTATAAAGGAAATAGACAAAGATACATAGATAGCTGCACCACCTAGATTTAGTGTGTAGCCTAGGCACGTTACGCCAGATGAGATCACTTTTGGGACTTTATTTTCTTCTAAACGTTCGATAAGTGAAGGTAATACAACACTTGAACCGCCTGTAATAAAGGCGATAAAGCTCAAGTCAGAAATGGATTTAAACAATGAAATATAGGATACGCCAAAACTGTACGCAATGATGGGATAGATTACTAAGGCGACTGTTAGGTATGCGACGTATAGCCAGAATAGGAAACTGAATACAGAAGAAATACCTGAAACTCCATAAGTTGCAACGTCATAGGCTAGGAATCCGAAAACCCCGATTGGAGCAAATTGAATGGCATAGTCAACCATTTTGAAGATGGCCGTTTTCCAAGAATTAAAGAAAGAGATAACTGGCTTTGCATCATCACCAATTGCGATTAGGCCTATACCGAGGAAAATAGCAAAGAAAATGATTGGCAATAAGCTACCATCAGCTAAAGTTTGAAAGATATTGCTTGGAATAATACTCAAGATGAAATCTTGTAAGTTAATCCCAGTCGCAATACCATCAAGTGATTCGGTAGAGATTTCACCAAGTGCTACATCACCCCCAACATTCACTAGTCTACCAAATACCAAGGTCAAGCCGATCAAAAAGGTGGTTACGAGGAAAAAGTAGCCAATTGCCTTAAAGATGACCTTCCCTAGTTGATTCCCACCACCGATTTCTACCACTGATAAGACAATTAATGGAAAAACGAGTGGCACGACGAGCATTTGGATGAGGTTCATAAAGAGATCTCCCAGCATACCAAAATGACTACTGATGCCTGGGAAAAAGTACCCAACGACGATACCTAAAATGGCAACTATGAGTATCTGTACCAATAAATTAGGTTTTTTAAACATACATATTCCTCCAATCATTTATCAAGACCTACTTTAGTTTGTTAGCAATAGGTCTCTAATAGCTTGTCTCGTAGTATAGCACCCAGGATTTTATAGTAAATAATCGAATATCGGTCATTATTGGTCTAAAATTGAAACACATTAATTACCGAACAGATGTGATGTAGTGCATACATTGTGAAGTATGGCGGAAATAAAGACAATTTTTATAAATTTCCTAAATAACGGATATTTTAATCGTTCAGTTTCCGTAATATTGGCAATTAAATATAATTTCCGTTATAATGGATATCAAGGAGGTGCCTCATGTCTAAAAACTATATAGCGATTATCGGTGACTTAATTGATTCAAAAAAATCAGCTAACCGAGAAAACTTACAAGAAAACTTATTAGAAAGTTTTGCTACAATTAACCAAAACTACGGTGACATCATCGCGTCAAAATTAACGATAACCTTAGGTGATGAATTTCAAGTGTTGATTAAACCTCATCACCAAGTGTTTCAAATGATAGATGACATCCAACGACTCATTCCCCACCCCATTCGCTTTGGGATTGGTTACGGGTCAATAGCCACAGAGATTGATCCTGAAGTCAGTATAGGCGCAGATGGCCCTGCATACTGGCACGCTAGAAGCGCCATTGAATCAGTCAAGCAACACGATTACAGCGGTAATTTACGTCAAGTCTTTACTGGTCTAGAGGGAAAAGATGACACCATCAATACCCTGCTCTTACTGACGGATACTATCCGGTCAAGTTGGACTAAAACCCAGCTATATGTCTTCAATGGACTTTTAGAGACGGGGATTTACCAGCAATCATTTAATCAAAAAGCACTTGCTAAAAAATTAGAATTATCACCCTCAGCTTTAAGTAAACGACTAAATTCAGCCAATATTAAAATCTATCTAGCTGGAAAAGAACAGCTGGCACGTTTCATTCAGGAGGTCGATGATACTGATTCATAATGCCATCACACTCGTATTATTAATTGCCCACTTTCTAGGTGATTACCATTTTCAAAGTGAGAAACTGTCAGAAGCCAAGAGAAAGAGTCACGCCGCTCTTGCTAAACACCTAGCTATCCATGGATTACTTTTGTTTATATCATGGTTACTCACTTGGCAGTCGAATATGATTCTCTTATTTTCAGCTGTATGGCTAGGACATATCATCATTGATTTACTGAAGGTGACCCTACAGCGGAAGTGGATATTCCAGGCAGAACAGATTCCTTATATTTATCTGATTGACCAATTGCTACATATTTCATTGATTGTCGTCTTAAGTCAGGTTGTTTTCCCGGCATCCGGTGACGTCTCCGTATCCATACCTACATTGGTCTTGAAATGGACCTTACTGACGGTATTAATAACCAAACCCGCGAACGTTACCTTTAAAGTGCTTTTCAATCAATATCAAAATTACACCGACGATACAGTTGACCAAACTGAAATAGTCACTGTTCCTGGTGCAGGCGCTATGATTGGGAATTTAGAACGAATTTTATCAGCTATATTCCTGTCATTAAATGCCCTATCTTCCATCGGCTTAATCTATACTGCGAAGTCTATTGCCCGCTTTAAACTGATTGAGGAGAACCAAGGATTCGCCGAATACTATTTAATCGGTACCTTATTTTCCATTCTATTTGTCGTCGTATCATACTTTTTTATATTTTAAGAGACATCTTACTTAGCGATTTAGGCGATTGTTAAGTAAGATGTTTTTTGTGACGCTCTTCACTTAAACTTATAAGATATATTTGGAGTCCTACAAATATATGTAAGCACTTTAATTTTAATCTTTTTTCGTCAAAAGTTTGATATTAGTCAAGGAAAACGACAATCTGACTAGCGTATACTTGGGTGGTGAAATAGTACACAATATACTGAAAGTGGTGAAAATACATGGATTTTAAATTCACTGATGAACAAGAACTACTCCGTAAGATGATTCAAAAGTTTGCGGAAAAAGAAATTGCCCCAAGATACGAAGAAATTGAAAAGGAAGGATACCAACAAGACCTAACGAATAAGATGGCGGATGTTGGTATTGTTGGGATTGCTGTCCCTGAGGCTTATGGTGGCGCTGGCTACGACTTTGTAACCCAGACTATGGTGATTGCTGAACTGGCAAAAGTTAACCCCGGTGTTGCCTTTACCCTTGAAGCCCACTGGAAAGCAATCGACCAGCTTGTCATTTATGGTAGTGAAGAAATCAAGGCCCGTTGGTTACCTAGGGCTAATCGGGAGTTATTTACCTTTGGACAGACTGAGCCAGCTAGTGGGTCTGATGCCTCTACCCAACAAACAACAGCTGTTCAGACTCCAGATGGTTGGTTATTGAACGGGAATAAGGCTTTCTTAACCAACGGTGTCAAAGCCGCATCTATGTACCTTATTTTAGCCATTACCAGTCCTGAAAAAGATACCGAACATAGTCGGACTGTCTTTATCTTAGATAATCAAAATCCTGGTTTTGAAAACGGTCGTGTTGAAGACTTTGTGGGGATGCGCGGATGTCCAGTCGGTGATATTTACTTGTCAGATGCCCTTGTACCGGATATTGACCGCTTAGGTGATATTGATCAAGGGATGGAAATTGGACACAATGCCCACCATACAGCCCGGTTTTTAATGGGTGCACTAGCGGCTGGTATTCAAGATGCCGCCTTGAAAGCTTCTATCAACTATATTCAAGAGCGTGAACTATTTGGCGGTAAGATGTCTCACCTTGATGGGATTAAATTTAGAATCTCTGATATTGCCATGGGCTTACATGCAACAAAACTAATCATCTACCAAGCTGCCTGGTTAAGAGATCAAGAAGTTGACCATAAGATGGAGACAACAACCGCTAAATTATTTGGCTCAGACCAAGCCTTGAAAGCGGCTAACCACGCTATGCAGATTTTTGGGGCTTATGGTTACTCTAAAGAATATCCAGTTGAGCACTTATGGCGTGACGCTAAGGCCTTGCAATATGCTGAAGGTGCATATGAAAAACTCCAATTAGACATCGCAAATTCAGTCTTATTTGAATCTAGAGAGGAATTTATGCTATGAAAATCGTCGTGTTTATAAAAGAAATCCCTATCAGTAACCACGTTAAAATTGACCCAGAAACGAATAACCTTATTCGGAGTGGTGTTCGCGGCCGTATTAACCCCTTTGATGAACATGCCATTGAGACTGCTGTTAAGTTAAAAGAAAAATTTGGTGGTACAGTATCTGTTGTCAGCATGGGCCCTGATTCTTTTAAATTGAGCTTGCATGAAGCCCTAGCCACGGGTTGTGACGAGGCTTATCTACTATCTTCACGTGCCTTTGCTGGGTCAGATACCTTAGCAACTGCTTATACCCTAGCTCAAGCTGTACGTAAGATTGGGAACGTGGATCTTATTTTGACAGGTTTAAAGGCAATTGATGCGGATACGGGACAAGTTGGCCCACTAATTGCTGAAGAGTTGGATCTACCACAAATCACCAACGCATCCGGTATAGTAGACCTTGATACAGTTAATCAAACCATTGATGTCAAAAGACATTTGGAAGTGGACCAAGAAGTCATCCGTGTTTCTTACCCCTTAGTTATGAGTGTTGGTGATGAAATCAATAAACCGCGGTATCTATCGCCTCTTTTGATTAAACAATCTATGCAAAAAGAGATTACGGTATGGAACGAGGGTGACCTACATTGTGACCTCGATAGAATCGGTATCAAAGGGTCCCCTACTATTGTGACTGAAAGCTTTGTGCCGGAAGAATCAGTCCGTCAGATGACCATGCTTGAAGGGTCGCCGATGGAAGCGGCCGAAGCATTGTTAGCCATTTTGTCAGACAAACATATCATCTAAGGAGGTAAGTCCATGAATCAAGGAAAATCATCAGGTATATGGGTGGTTGCTGAAATTTCAGAAGAAACCATCCACCCTTCAACGCTAGAATTATTGGGTAAAGCCCATGAAATGAGTCAAAATAGCCAAGATAGTGTAACAGCCATCCTCTTAGAAACAAGTCAAACTAATCACGCAGCAAGTCTTATTGGCCACGGCGCTGACCAGGTGTTTGTTGTGAAAAATGACTTATTCGCTGACTTTGACCCTGTATTATCAAAAACAGCTATCAAGCAATTAGCTGACGATTACCAACCAAATATTATTTTATTCGCAGCCACACTTAAAGGGAGAGCTTTAGCGCCAAGACTACAAGGTGCCCTGCAAACTGGTCTAACCGCAGACTGCCTAGACCTATCTATCAATGATAAGGGGCAGTTGCTACAGATTAAACCCTCATACGGGGACAACTTGATGTGTACAATTCTAACACCAACCCGTCGTCCACAAATGGCCACAGTACGGCCAAATGTCTTTAACACTCTCCCCTTTGACAATACCCGTCAAGGTGCTATTATAGACATAACAATTGCCTTAGAACGGCCTTATACCTACCAAGTATTGGAACGAATTCCAGGCCAACCACAAACGAATCAAATCACTGAGGCAGATAAGGTTGTTGCTGTTGGCCGCGGGATGAAGATGCAAGACAATTTAGTCTATACTGAAAAAGTAGCCGACCTACTTGGCGCAAAAGTTGGTGCTACCCGCCCCCTAGCAGAGAACGGCTGGTACACACATGACGAGCAAATAGGTCAAAGTGGGGTCACTATCCAACCGCAATTACTCTTGAATTTCGGGATTGCGGGCGCCATCCAATATACTGTCGGGATGAATCAGGCAAAATTTGTATTTTCTGTAAATAAGGACCCGAAAGCCGCTATCTTTAAAGAATCAGATGTCGGGTATGTCGGCGATGCGGTTGCTTTTGCCAAAGCTTTAGCTAAACAAGTAGAAAGTAAATAACAATGAGGTGAAAATATGTTAGCCCAGGATAAAATCAATGATCTAAGACAATTTGACCTATTCAAGGAGCTTGATTGTCAAACGCTCGAACAAATTGTCCCTTATTTTACTAAACGCTTGTACAAACGAAATGAAGTGGTCTACGCAACCAATACAGAAGCCCGCTATTTTCTCTTTGTATTAACTGGTAAAGTAAAGATCTTTAGATTATCAGAGTTGGGAAACGAACAAATCATCCGGATGATTGCACCGATGGAATTTACTGGTGAACTAGCCCTATTTGAAGGTATCCGCAAGGCGCATGCCGTAGCCATGGTAAAAAGTGAAATTTACCTGATTGAAAACCAACAATTTAAACAACTGCTGGTGGACTACCCGCAATTATCCCTTAAGATGATTGAAGCTCTGTCTCAGCGCCTACACGCTTCAGAAGAGCAATCCATGTTGTTATCTACTTGCACCGCAAAAGACCGGTTATTCAATTTCATTTGTAAGGAAGCCGAGTTGGTGAATGGCCACCAAATCTTCTATCACGAGGAAACGAAGCGGTTTTTAGCAGGATTTTTAGGCATGTCATCTGAAACACTTAGCCGGTCCCTGCATCAATTAGCTGATGAAGGCAAGATTAAAGAACGGCATAACCATCAGATTGAAGTCTTTTGTTGAGAAGTATTGAGTTAAATTCAACTTCATAAACGTCTATAAGCATCGAACCTTCACTTTAGTTGGAAAGGTTCGATGCTTTTTGCAAGTAGATACTATTCGCTACTTCAGCAGTTTGTTGTTCAGCACCTGAAACATAACCAATTTATGTTAGTAAAACATCGGCTAAGAGACCAGCAATCGCTTGACCTACTTTGCGTGTAAATGAGTAAACTGAGTAGATTGTACCATCTCTACGTGTACCACGTTTGATGTAGAAGTCATCAATAACGTCTGTTACGTAAGCGTACATTGATATAGTGTAGTAACCCATAACTATACCCGCAACGATAAGTAAGATGGCAAATACTAATGGATTTTGAATGCTTAATACGAAAGCAAGGACATAGATGAAGCCTGCACCGATTAGTGCGAATGATCCAGCTTCTTTTTTACCAAATTTTTTCGTAATTGAACTTACAAATGATGCGATTAATAAGGCACTTAAAGTCATACCTGCAGTGGCAATTGTTGCTAAAAATAGGGCAAAATAAAAAAGAGTAAGTGAGCTGTGACACTCAATTACCCTTTTCTTCTATAGTGATTTCGATTTATCGTTTCACATTATTGATTGGCTTTACCATTTTCGTAGAATAACACTTGCTCATCTGCTGGTACCATTGACCCACCAGTTGCCCATGCAATATGGGTCATGTTAGCTACTTTATCTGTTAAGTTCTTGTGACGCAGATAGTTTTGCCCCGCTTCAGTAGTGAAGAGTCTTTGTGGACCAACTAATCCTGCTGTGGCTGCTGGCTCTACAAAAATATCTTCTACATCTTTCAGTGCTGTTAACAGACGATTTGACTCTTTGTCAGTCAATGTATAACCACCATCAAAGATACCTGACATTAATTTAGCCACGATTTGAGAGGTTCTAGGTACTGCTAGACCGTCCATAACGGTTAAGCCATCAATCCCAAAGTCATAGACTGAAATATCTGCAAATTTCTTAGAGATTAACCCTAGTAACATAGATGGTACATGAGTTGGTTGAGCAAAGAAGCAGTGAACATGATCCCCGTAAATTTGTTTCAAACCATAAGTAATACCACCTGGACTACCACCCACACCACATGGTAGATACACCATAAGTGGATGGTCTTCATCGACAACGATTCCTTGATCAGCTAACTGTTTTTCTAGTCTTGACGCTGCAGTTGTATAACCTAAGAACAATTGAATTGAATGTTCGTCATCAATAAAGTAAGCATAGGGATCTGATTGAGCTGATTGACGCCCTTGGTCTACGGCTTCTGTGAAGTTGGTCTTATGTTCGATCACTTGGACACCGTGGCTTCTTAGGTAGTCTTTCTTCCATTGCTTGGCTTCGTGGGACATATGAACTTGGACATTGAAACCAATTTTGGCAGACATCACACCTGAAGAAATCCCCAAGTTACCTGTAGTTCCAACAACTACAGTGTACTGTTTAAAGAAATCTTGGAATGTCTTAGTCGCAAATTTCGAATAGTCATCGTCATAACCTGATAATAATTTCTCTTCAAAGGCTAATGCTTCAGCATGATGCAAGACTTCATAAATAGCCCCTCGAGCCTTAATAGTACCGGCAATCGGTAATAAGTCATCCCGTTTTAGGAACATTTGGCCAGGAAATGAAAAATCATAAGTGGTTTCTAACGCAGTCTTGAATTTGTCAATGTCAGAGATTGGCGATTCAATCAGACCATCTAAAGCCACCGTATCTTCGAAGACTGCTTTGATAAATGGTGCAAATCGTTTTAATCGTGCCTCTGCGTCTTTAATCTCTAGGACTGACACATCCAGCTGCCCTTTTAGGTTCTTGAAAGGTACATGGCTATCATTCTCCCAAAAAACGGGCTTACGGTCACGAATATCACCTAATGTTCTTTGATTCACCTGTTCTCTTGTTTCAGATATAGATTCTGTTGACATATCTATCCACCCTTCATATTATTTATTTTTTATAATGCACATTTTTCAACTCAAAAATTATAACGATTTTTTCCGCGTTCGTCAATAAATTCAGATAGTGTAGACAATCCCCATTTGCAATTGCTTTTGATTTGGTCCTTACTTATAATGGATTAGACGAAGTAGTAATGTTTAAATCAATATTATGAAAAATAAATATCTTAGATAAAGTGGATTGTTCGGACAAACTAGCCAGTATATTGACCTAGTCGTCATCCGCCTCCCGATATAAAATTCTAGACTTACAAAAATTACAAAATTAAATGACCCATTAAAGGAGAAAGACATGTTAGAAAAAGAACGTACAGAGATTGACCGCCTTGACCGAGAAATCGTGAAATTATTTGAGGAAAGAACGAAAATGGTTGAGCAGGTAGCTGAAGTTAAGCTAGCCAACAATAAAGACATTTTAGATGCTGGTCGTGAAGCGTTAGTCATTGAGAAAGTTCAAGGCTACTTAGAAAACCCTGAACTAAAAGAAGAATTAGCTGATTTATATACTGAAATCATGCGTATATCTCGCGGTCATCAGGAGCATTGGATGGCTCAACAAGAAGAAAAATAACCGCTATGAATCAATAAAGCAAATATAAATGTTTGCATTGAAAAAATCGTCCGGGTTTCCCCAGGTGATTTTTTCTATTTCCTATACTTTTCGATTGGCAAATTCTGTTCGGATCTCAGCTAGTAGTTCTGGTTTGCTAATAACATCAATACCAGTACGCGCCAATGTTTCAACAACTTTCATCATCATGTCATAGGCAAATGGTGTTTGGGTACAGTCTCTAAATTCAGGTGTGTGCCCGATAACACGCTTGCCATTTGTGATTGAATAGTAAGAATGGATTGAAGGGACTACATGACTGACGTCACCCATATCAATTGACCCATTTTCCCCTAATTTCTCGGGAACCATTTCAATACCTAATTCACTTGCATTTTCGTTGTAAACTGCAGATAAAGTCTCGTTAGTAATCATATCCCTGTAGATATTTTCAAAGTCTGTGTGCTTCATAGTACAACCACTTGCAAGTGCTGCGGCCTTAGCACAGTTGATGATTTTCTCCGATAAAACTTCCATATAAGGCGTATCCAAGGCGCGGACATAGAATTCAGCGCGTGTGTATTCAGGGATCACGTTGGCTGCGTCTCCACCGTGGGTAATAATCCCATGTACACGAGCAGATGACCGCATTTCTTGGCGGAGACTATTGATATTATTAAATAGGTTTAACATAGCGTCTAGGGCGTTAATCCCTTCTTCTGGCGCTTCTGCAGCATGGGCCGGTTTACCGAAAAATTCAAAAGCAATTGGGTGGATAGCCATTGAAGTGCCAGACATAGTATTTTCATCTGAAGGATGGGTACACATAGCCACATCTACGTCGTCAAATACGCCTGAATTAGCCATATCTACCTTAGTTCCAGTTGTTTCTTCAGCGGGCGTTCCTAAAACAATCACTCGGCCGCCAGTCTGGTTGATTACCTTAGATAAGGCGATACCAGCACCAGTGTCTACAGTCCCAAGCATATTATGGCCACAGCCATGCCCAATTGACGGTAAGGCGTCGTACTCAGACAAGTAAGCAATTGTTGGGCCAGGTTGACCTGAATCAAAAGTCGCTCTAAAGGCCGTATCAAAGCCAGCATACGGGGTTTCAACAGTAAAACCATGTTTTTCAAGCAATGCAATATGGGCTTTTGACGATTTAAATTCTTGATGGCCTAGTTCTGGATTAGCAAAAATATAATCGCTCAATCCTCTTAAGTCTGTTTCTAGGGCGTTAACTTCTTGATGTAATGTTTCTTTTACAGTCATAAAATTTACTCTTCCTTTCTAGAATGGCCCGTAGCCTACAAAATGGGCGAAGATTAAAAATGCCAATCCAATTAAAATATAAATGGTTAGTAATGGCATAAACCATTTAAACCATTTGTTATATGGAATTTTAGCCAGTGATAATTCAGCCATCAGGACACCGGATGTTGGAATAATGGCATCCATGAAACCTGAACCTAATTGGAAAGCAAGTACAGCTGTTTGTCTTGTGACATCTAGTGAGTCTGCAATTGGTAACATGATTGGCATCGTTGCTGCTGCTTGTCCTGAACCAGATGGGATAAAGAAGTTGATCAAGATTTGAATCACGTACATACCAACTGAACCTAGAATAGCTGGGAAAATGTTCACTACTTGTACAAGATAGTAAATAATTGTATCTAAAATCATCCCATTTTCCATGACTACTAAAATACCGCGGGCAAATACAATAGCAAGTACTGAGAACATCATTTCACCGGCCCCAGCAACGAAGGTGTCGGCTATTTTGCCAGTTGAAAGACCCCCAATTAAGGCGGAAACAACTGCCATTGTAAAGAACATCGCGCCTAATTCATCAATAAACCAGCCAATTTGGAATACACCATAAATCATTATAGAAAAACCAACAAGTAAAGCTATTGAAATCCATTTGTGGCGTGATGAAAATGCTGGTAGTTCCTGTTCATTTAAATCGATATAGTCAGCTTGCGCTTTATCCGCAGCTTCTAAATCAGCAACGTCGCTTTTGCTTGGATCAGCTTTGACTTTTTTCGCATAACGCATAATAAAAATCGTTGTCACTGCCCAAAGAACAATGAATAAGGCGATACGTAAGCCAACACCTGAGAATAATGGTAATTCGGCTAAGGCTTGGGCAACACCTACTGAGAATGGGTTCATAAAACCGGCATTAAAGCCCACTGCAGCCCCAAGAATTAAAACGGCAATCCCTGTCATGGCGTCGTAGCCTAAAGCTCTAGCTAGTGCTATACCGATTGGGATGAAGAGGATAATTTCCTCTGATAAACCTAAAGTGGCACCACCTAAACCAGTCACAAAAACAAGAATAGGAATGAAGACTTCCTCGCGTCCTTTTAAGGCACGGACTAAACGACCCATTAAGGCTTCCAGAATGCCTGTTTCGTTAATTAATTTGAATGATCCACCTGTGATAAAGAGGAAGAATACGATAGATCCTACCTCAATAAAAGCTTGCGGTAAGGCCAGAATCAACTGGAAGGGATTTTGTGGGCTAGAATCAATAAAATGGAAAGAATCTGGTACTAAAACAGTTCGATCATCAACCAGCATTCGTTCAAACTCCCCTGCTGGAATAACCCAGGTTAAGACCATCATGATGACCATGATTGAAAATAAAAGTACTAATGCATTCGGCATTTGTAACTTTTTTGGAAAAAGTTTTGACTTCATAAAAAAGCTCCTTTTAAAAATTTGAATAAAAAAATACCAAGGCAAGCAAAAGCTCGACTTGGTATTGGTTGAATACAGAAATCACTTTTGCCCGCAAAATAGAAAGCGCTCCTGGAAGGAATTGGGCATTCCTTTTTGGCAGTGATGCATTTTTTTAATACACCCCCAACAGTAAGTTATACTGTTTCGGCTAATAACCCTTTCTCCAAATGGATACTGATGTGATTAGCGGCCTCTTTCTATTTCGCATTTATTCATTTAAGTCTAATCTTATGAAATAAAAGGTACAATGTCAAGAAATTTTACAATCGATGTTATATGCTATTGTGCGTTCATGAGAAAAATTGGTTAAACTAAGTCAAAAAACTATAAATCGTATATTTCATTTAATTGCGCAATATCATAGGTTGGCATTACTGGATCTTTTACTTCTTTCCTTTTTGGGTTATACCAAATGGTGTCGATTCCAGCATTAATACCTCCTTGAATATCTGACGTAAGCGAATCCCCAATAATGGCTGTTTCTTCTTTATTAAAACACGGTATTCTTGAAAATACTGTATTAAAGAAATTTATACTAGGCTTTTGCGCATTCAGTTCCTCAGATATGAACACATCTTTAAAGTACGGGATCAAACCAGATTTTTGTAAACGATAAGATTGCGTTTCAGCAATACCATTTGTAACGATATATAAATTTGCCTGTTTAGAAAGTGAATTCACTAGTTCCAAACTATTTTCAATAGGTTTTATACCTTCTTTTAGATACTGCCGATAATTTCTTTCCATTTCAACACTATCCACTTCAATGCCTAGTTGATTGAAGAAAATACCAAATCTACCATTTACAACTTGTTCTGAGGTTAAAATCCCTTGTTCGAATTGGCGCCAGCGACTTTGATTCATGGTATTATACATTTTCTCAGTTTCCTCATTATAAGGAATATCCATAGCCTCAAATAAAGATTTCAATGCACCCTTTTGCGCATCTTGGAAATCTAATAAGGTATCATCTACATCAAATAATAAGTTTTTATACTTCATATTTACCTCTTTTTATTATCCTAAAACCAAAGTATCATCCTGAGCACTCAGGAATAAGTGCCTTTTAAGATGATTTGTTTCAACCAATTTTCAGCTAGCGGTAGCCATTGTGCGGCAGTTTTATTGATTTGAACTGGATATAAAGCTGAAGATTCGTTAGCTACTGACAAACCATGTGGCCCTTTTTGAAAGATATGCATTTCAAAAGGTATTTCATTTTCTTCTAAAGCCAAGGCAAATGAAATTGAGTCGCGCACATTCACCACTTGATCTTCTCTTGTTGCCCAGATGAAAGTTGGTGGTGTATCAGCGTTCACTGTTGAAGGAATAGAATATTTTACAACTTCTTCAGCAGTTGGTTGCGGTTTACCGAAGCAAGCTAGAGAAATAGCAGTCGCATATGCTTGCACATTTGGATCAGGGTTCTGTACATTTTTACCAAAATAGTAGGCAATATCTGTTAAGGCATATGAAGAAATATTAAAGGCTGGCTTCAATTGGTCGCCTGTTAAACTGGTAGCGTCTTGGATAACTGGTTGGCTCCACAAGTTGCCGTACATACCTGTATTATGCCCACCTGCAGAGAAACCGATTAACCCAATTTGGTCTGTATTGACTTGCCATTCGCTTGCATGTTTGTGGATGATTTCAAATGTTTTGGCTGTTTCTTGTAAAGCATGTGGGAAAACCACATCTTCTTTCACTGGAAATTGGCCCTCAGCAAGGGTTTGGTCGGTCGTTTTGCCTTGACCATAAACAGAATACCGTAGGACAAAAGCGTTAAATCCCATTGAATTAAAGGCCATCGCTACTGGCTCAGCCTCACGGTCAGAACAATACATGTATGAACCACCTGGGCAAATAATAATAGCTGGTCTCGTTCTCGTATCATCACTGGTCGTGAAAGGATCTAACAGATAAGTCGTTAACGTCACATCGTCTCGGTCTTCGTATAATTTAATTACTTCACTCCGCATATTGGGCCTCCTAGTATTTTATTTATACCATTATAACATTGTGTATTAAGGTGTGACAAAAGTCGTGTAGGATCGACTTTTGGGAAGTGTCAGAAAATCCTGACTTTTGGAACCTGATATGATAAAAAGGGTTGTGACAATACCGTCACAACCCCCTCATTAAAATATTGATTAACGTTCTGTAACTAATTCAGAAACAGCGATTGATTCTTTGTCAGCTGCAGGTGCTTCAATTGAACCGAATGGCATTTCAGCAACTAGTTCCCAAGCTTCAGGTAAATCTAACAATTCACGAATTGCTGCGTCAAATCCTTGCTCGTAGCCAATGTTGAAATGTTGTAAGTTTGCACCTAAACCTAATTCAGTTAATACTAACCAAGCTGTTAATTGCGCATTTGCTGATTCGTGGTTTTTGTAAACTGAACGACGTTCTGGGTTACCAGGGATACCTGCTTCAACAGCGTCACGGTCTTCGAAGAATAAGATTGTACCAACTGCTTCACGCGCACCATCCATGATTGGTTTCATGTAGTTTAATGTACCTGCGTCTAATACTTCTGTTTGTACACCTTTAATCAAGTCCCAAAGTTGTTGGTTTTTTTCACCAGAAACGACAACAACACGTACACCTTGTGAGTTAAATGCACTTGGTACAGTTGGAATCACTTCGTTTAAAGCAGCAGTTACATCTGAAGCAGTCACATCAGTGTTAGCACCGATAGCGTAGTGAGAACGACGTTTAGTTAATAAATCTTTAAAAGCTGACATAAATTAAATACTCCTCTTAATTTCAAATTTTTTAAATAACAAGTTCCAATTAGAACTATTTATAGTCTACATGCTTACTTTTTAAAAGTCAATTATCAAGTTCATCAATGTGCAATCTTCTACTTTTAAGTTATCAAAAGACTATATTCGGTACGCTTTTGGTACCATATCAGAACAATTTAGATAACGTACTCATTGGCCCCAATGTATTCTTTTAGGAATTGTTTGGTTCTCTCTTCTTTTGGATTAGTGAAGATTTCATCCGGCCGTCCTGATTCAACGACCACCCCATCGTTCATAAAGACAACCCGGTCCGCCACTTTGCGGGCAAAATTCATTTCGTGCGTCACGATAACTAGTGTTGTGTGCCCTTTTGCCAGGTGTTCGATGGTTTCAAGCACCTCATTCACTAATTCTGGGTCTAAGGCAGACGTTGGCTCATCTAGTAGAATTGCTTTAGGTTGTACAGCAAGTGCCCGGGCGATACTTACCCGTTGTTGTTGCCCACCTGATAAAGTCACAGGGTATTGGTTTTTTTGTTTCGACAAGCCCACTTGTTTCAATAATTTTTCACCAAATTCAGCAGCTTCGTCTTTTTTCATGACCTTATTTGAAATTAAAGATAAAGTAACGTTCTCTAAAACTGTCTTATTTCTGAACAAATTATAGTGTTGGAATACCATGGCAGTTTGCTGTCTTAAGGCAAAGGCATCTTGCTTCTTGATATCCGGTGCTATGACTTTAACCCCGTTAATTTCAATGGTTCCTGATTCTGGTGATTCCAGTAAGTTTAAACTCCGCAAAAAGGTCGATTTTCCTGAACCTGACGGCCCGATAATTGCGACAACTTCTCCTTCGTTCACTTGAAAGTCAATCCCCTTCAATACAGTGTTATCGCCAAATTTTTTCACTAATTTTTCAACTGTAATCATATTGGTACTCCTTTCCTAGCTGCGTTTGTAAGGTACAGCTATCTTGCGTTCTAGTTTGCCTTGTAACCATGAAATGATCACGATGATTACCCAGTAAATGAAACCAACTACAACATAGGTTTCAAAATACAGCATTGATGATGAAGCAATCAATTTCGCTGAAGCAAAGACTTCGGTTACCCCTAAGGTAAAGACAATTGACGATCCTTTAACTAGAGAAATAAAGACATTTAAAGTACCCGGTACAGCATTCACAACTGCTTGTGGGATGACTACAGTTTGGTAAATTTTCCAAGGTTTCATCCCTACTGATAAGCCAGCTTCAATTTGTCCGCTATCTACAGAATCTAGGGCTGCACGGAAGATTTCCGCTAAATAAGAAGCTTCTTTAAAAGATAAACCGATAATCGCTGCACTCATTGCAGACAAGTTAGACATAGATGGGAATAATTGTGGGAGTCCAAAGTAGATAATAAATAATTGCACAACTGTTGGTACCCCGCGGAATACAGAAATATATGCCGCTGACATACTTGAGATAATTTTATTTTTGCTACGGCGGCCAAAGGCTACGATTAAACCAATCACCACAGCGAAAAACATAGAGACAAACGCTAGAACAAGCGTTGTAGGTATATAGCTAGCAACTTCTGGTAAGATTTCTAGCATGTATAGAAAATCCATATTCATTCACTTCCTTTTTGTAAATCCTTTTCATTCTTGTTGCCTATATCAGGCACTATCCTGTTTTCCAAATATGGAGAATTATATAAGGTTTTTTTGCAAATAAACAGTGATGTGCTTTTTATTGCTCAATCGTTTTCGGTCGAATTCAACAAAACCCCACCGTTCATACATGGCAACTAACCAGGGCAAACGGTCAGCAGTCCCTAGCGTACGGAATGGTTTGTCCTTCAATTGGATGCTCGCTTGAATTATCGTATAATCCTGAGCATAGGCATCGATCTGACCTTTTTCAACATTTAACTCAGGTCCTTCACGATTTTCATAAGTACGGATTTCAATATCTAAACTCTTATCTTCTATATATTGCGTCATGATATCCACCTTATGTGACCCTGCAACACCACCAATTGTTTTCCCTTCCAAGTCTTCAATCTCTTGGATGTCAGAATCAGCTAGCACACCTAAGATTGTAATTTATTTGCTCAAGACTATTGCTATTCATTATTCCATCATCTTTTTGTTATAATTAAAGTAGTAGATAGAAGGAGGTTGCCAAGATGACCAGTCATTATTCTGAAGAATTTACCAGGGATAAACCCTATTCAGTAACAGTCGCTTTTATTAGCCACTTTAACACCCTACACCAAACCATGAAGGGATTATTAGTCAATGATGATGCTACTTTCTTCCAGTGTGTAGAAGAATTAGCCAAAACGAACCAAGTAATCAAACGTAACCATCAATTTTTAGACCAGATTCGCCAGTTACGCAACTTGTTGACCCACCACAAGACAGATGTTGAAGTAAACCTGGCTTATCCTTCTGAAGAAACCAATCAACAACTCTTTGAAATCAACCAATTACTGACAGAAATTCCGTCAACTAGAAAATTTATTAAACCAGTTTTTGCCATTAATATGGATGATAGTCTAGAAAAAGCCTTGACTGATTTACACCACCATCAAGTATCCCAATTACCCGTCTTTAATAAGGAACGTTTGGTATCCGTTATTTCTGCAGAATTGATCACTAAATTTATTGCGGATGAAATTACTAAAAATTCTTGGTTCTATATGGACTTCTCCAAATATAAAGTAAAGCAAATCATCAATCATAGTCAACATAAGAAAATTACCCGTAAACAAATCATTTCACCTGATACCCCAATTTTTGAATTAGATGATTTAATGGTCGACTTGATGCGCAACAACCGAAATGAAGTCTTATTGATTTCGGAAAAAGACGATGTCCGTAAACCTGAAGACATTATTGGAATTGTCACTCAACGGGATATTACGACGATTCTAAATTATTTATAAGATGAGGGTAGACAAAAAAGCTAGCGAAAATTGCCGCTAGCTTTTTTGTTCGCCTTCAATAAGGCCTTATTCAGCTTGGTGGTCAAATTGCGATTGGTATAGATTGAAGTACTTACCTTCTTTTTCTAATAAACTTTGATGGCTGCCTTGTTCTAAGACATGGCCGTTTTCCATATATAAGATTTGGTCGGCATTTTCAATCGTTGATAATCGGTGGGCTACGATAAAGGTTGTATGGTTGACCATCATTGCATCAAAGGTTTCTTGAATCGCCTTCTCCGTCATCGTATCAATTGAAGAAGTGGCCTCATCCAATATCAACATATCTGGGTCAGTGAGCATAATTCGCGCAATACAAATTAATTGTTGTTGCCCTTTAGAAATGTTGGCCCCATTCTCACTTAATTTAAACTGATAATCTTGGTCCATCTGCATGATCATGTCATGGATCTGGGCTTTTTTAGCCACAGCAACCACTTCTTCCATGGTTGAGCCCGACTTACCGTATGCAATATTGTCGAAAATGGTTCCTTCAAAAATCCAAGAATCCTGTAAAACCATCCCAAAGTTTTGTCGTAGATAGCTACGTTGCATATCTAAGGTGTTGACACCATCAATATAAATCCCGCCGGCTACTGGGTCATAAAATCGCATCAGTAGGTTGATAAGGGTCGTTTTCCCAGCTCCAGTAGGACCTACAATGGCTACCGTATCCCCAGCCTTGACATGGACGTTTAAGTCTTCAATTAAAGGTCGTTGGCTATCATAATGGAAGGTTAAGTCTTTAAAATCAACTGCACCTTCAACCGCTACAAGTTCAGCTTGGTCACGTGAAGGGGTCTCTTCTTTAGCACCCATCAGCTCATGGACGCGAGCAGCCGCAGCTAAAGATGTTTGCATTTCATTGATAATAGAAGAAATATCATTAAATGGCTTGTTGTATTGGTTGGCGTAAGTTAAGAATGAAGAGAAAATCCCCACACTCAATTGGCCAGATAATACAGTAAAAGCACCAACTACACCCACAGCAGCATACACAATGGAGTTTAAAACACGCGACGTTGGGTTAATTAAGGCCCCATAAAATTGTGACCACAGACCTGACTCATGCACTTTTTGGTTAATACTGGTAAATTGTTCAATGGCGTCGTCTTCAAAGGTAAAGGCACGGACAATCATTTGCCCTTGGGCCATTTCATCCACGTATCCACCGAGTTCCCCACGTAAATTGACCTGTTCAGTAAAGCGATGATAGGTTCTACTGGCAATAATATAAGAAACAACCACAGAAATTGGGGTCAAAATAATGACAATTAGCCCAATTTTAACATCTAGGGATAACATCATCACGATAACCCCGACAATTAAGATCACTCCAGAGAATAAGTTATTAAAACTCTGTAATAAACCATTACCGACTAAATCGACATCATTAATGACGCGAGAAACGAGGTCCCCTAAAGAATGGTTATCCACGTATGATAAAGGTAGCTTTTGGATCTTATTAAAGGCGTCTCTATGTAAGTCCGCAATAATATGGTAGGTTAGTCGGTTAGACATCTGGTTTTGTAAATACTGAGCTAGGGCTGCAATTAAGGCGAATATACCCAGCCAGATAATGGCTTGCCACAGAACTTTAAAATCCACTTGGTCCAGGCCAACGATTTCATTCACTGCCTGTCCGATTTGAATGGGTATTAAAACTTGGAAAAGGACAGTAATTGTCGAAAATAGGAATAGGCCGATTGTAGTCCAACGGTAACGTTTGATGTAATCCATCAGCCACGAGAATGTTGTTTTATCCATCTGCTAGTCCTCCTTTTCTTCTTGCATCTGTGAAGCAACAATCGCTTGATATATGCCACTGGTTGCTAATAATTCATCGTGACTACCAACTCCAGCACTGCGTCCATTATTCATGACTAAAATTTGATCAGCCTGTTGTACTGAAGATACTCGCTGTGAAATCATGATAATAGTGGTATTTAATTTGCTTAATGCTTGGCGTAATTTCGATTCAGTGGCGAAGTCTAAGGCACTTGACGAATCGTCTAGTATTAAAACTTGCGGGTGGCCAACCAAGGCCCGGGCAATCGTTAGCCTTTGCTTTTGTCCACCTGAAAAGTTTTTACCACCTTGTCGAACGAGCATGTCTAAGCCCTGGTCATTTTGAGCGACAAAGTCTTTGGCTTGTGCAATTTCTAAAGCTTGCCACAAGTCTTGGTCACTGATGTCCTTTTTGCCCATCAATAGATTATCTCTAAGGGTCCCTGTAAATAAAGAGGCTGATTGAGGGACTAGACCTATTTTTTGACGATAGGCATTCAGGTCTAAGTTCTGAATCAAGCTATCGTTAATGGTAATTTGCCCCTGGTTGACATCGTCATTACGTAACAACAAGTTAACTAAGGTCGATTTACCGGATGCCGTCCCCCCGATAATCCCAAAAAAAGAACCAGGTTTGATATCAGCTGTGATATTTTCAATGGTATTACGCTCTCCGTATCCAAAAGTTACATCATCAAATTGGATGGCCAAGGGTTCATGGCCAGAAAGTTTGTCCTGCCCACCTAAGATTTCTGGTTTAATGGCTAAAACCTCATCAATTCGGTTAATTCCTGCAATACCGCGACTAAATACAAGCAAGATATTCACAAGTACATTTAAAGCCAAGAGAATATTATTCATATACTGAACTAAGGCAACGACATCCCCTTGCATAAACTGGCCATTATTTACCAATCTTCCTCCGAAGAACAAGATAAAGGCAATGGCTAAGTTGACTAAGAAAAGACTTGACGGGTTAGCTAGCGCTTGGAAGGCGCCCATGGTTAATTGCTCGCCTCTTAAAGTCAGGTTTTGTTTTTCGAAACGATCGACTTCATGTTTTTCGTTGGCGAAAGCACGAATGTCCCGGATGCCTGAAAAGTTTTCACGCACGATACGTGATAATTGATCCATACGACGTTGGATTTGGCCATTTTGTTTATTGGTGAAAATATTAATGTATATCAAAATAGCACCAATGACCAATCCACCGATGATAAATATAGGCGCCAGAGTTGGACTCACATAAAAGGCCATCACAATTGAACCGATTAATAAGACTGGCACACGAGAACCCAAACGAATCATTAAAGCAATAGCCAATTGTAAGTTTTGTGTATCGTTTTCGATTCTTAGAACCACTGACGAAGCTGTAATAGTATCCAATTGCTTTCTATCCATACGGTTTAATGTTTTAAACATTTCTAACCGCACTTCAGTCCCAATATCCTGGGCAACTTTAGAAGCCAAATATTGACAAACCAAGGCCGTTAAATAACCTAGTAAAGGCAATACCGCTAACAAGATCCCTTGTCTTATGATGACTGATGGATTGTCTTGATTAATCCCTATGTTAATCAATCTAGCCATCACGATAGGCACTAATAACTCTAAGACGGCTTCGACTACTTTAGCCATAAATGCCAAAAAGGCTTGGCCTTTATTTTTAAGTAATATATCTTTAACCCGCATACACTCTCTCCTAGTACGATTATTTTCATTCTAAAATATCATACCACTAATTTTTGATTAGTTGGCGTTATTAAGCCTTTATCAACTTTCTTAAACAATTTTTTACTGATTTATTTTACAAACATACAAAAATAGGACAATCACTAGGGCCGCTTTATAAAATATGTGCTATTTCTCGTATAGCAGATTCGTTTCCTAATTTTGCAATACATGATATTATTAACCAAAAAAATGCACGAAACTCACCTTTCGGCAATTTCGTGCATTTTTTTATTTTAAATGATTATCTGTCTTCTTCAGCTACTGGTTTTTTCCAGAAACCTAAAACTAAGGCTGAGATAATTGAACCGATAATGACCGCTAAGATTAGCAGTAATGGTTGGTTACCTAACGCCACCATAGTGATGATACCACCATGTGGTGCAGGTACATTAGTTGTCCAGAATTGTGTTAAACCACCAGCAGCAGCGGCACCTAGCACGCTAGAAGTAATCACGCGTAATGGATCAGCAGCAGCAAATGGGATAGCACCTTCTGTAATGAATGTTAGACCCATAATGAAGTTTGTTAAACCTGATTGCTTTTCTGTCTTAGTAAATTTATTTTTAAATAAAACTGACGCCAAAGCGATTGCTAATGGTGGCACCATACCACCGGCCATAACTGCCGCCATGAATTTACCATCACCTGTATCTGTAAAGATACCGATAGAGAAGGCATAAGCTGCTTTATTGAATGGACCACCCATGTCGATTGCCATCATACCACCAAGTAAGGCACCTAGTAATACTAAGTTAGCAGTACCTAAACTTTCAAGGAAGTTCAACATACCGGTATTGATACCAGCAAAAATTGGCCCTAATATAAAGTACATGATAACACCAGTAATTAATAACGTAAGTACTGGGTAGAATAAGATCGTTCTAGTACCTGCAAGTGATTTTGGTAACCCTTTAAGCATTTCAATGACTAAGATTGTCACATAACCAGCAAGGAAACCACCAACTAAACCACCTAGGAATCCGGCACCAGCAGTATTTGCTAAGGCACCTGCAGAGAATCCGGCCACTAAGGCTGGTTGACCACCGATAGATTTAGCGATATTACCAGCAAATACTGGAATTAGGAAAGCAAAGGCTGCAGAACCGATACCATTGAAACCTAAGAATAAGGCAGATTCGCTACCGGCAAATCGTTCAATTAAGAATGAAATGGCAATAATAATACCACCAGCGATAACGAATGGTAACATTGCTGAGATACCGTTCATTAAGTCTTTGTATAATGACTTGAAGTTGAAACGACCTGAACCTGCACCGTCTTCACTTGAAGCATCATCTTCGTCTTGACGGTTAGTTGTGTAAACTGGTGCGTCGCCAGATAAAGCTAAATTAATCAATTCTTCAGTTTTGTTGATACCGTCAGCAACTGGACGTTCAACCACTTTTTTACCGTTGAAACGACCCATTGGGACATTTTTACTTACCGCAACAATGATTCCGTCAGCTTTGTCGATGTCTTCTTTAGTTAAACCATGTTTAACGCCTTCAGATCCACGTGTTTCAACTTTAATTTGTACGCCTAGTTCTTTTGCTTTTTTCTTCAAAGCATCTTCAGCCATATAAGTGTGGGCAATACCAGTTGGACAAGCAGTTACCGCAATGATATATGGTTGCTTTTCGTCAACGTCAGCTGCAGAAACATCAGTAGAAGATTCTTCTTCTTTGTTTTCTGCGTCTAATTGTGCTTGTGCTAAGTTTAAAATTCCTGTAACAGCTGCAGTATCTTGGGCACCTTTTAAAGCAGCAATGAAGTCTTCGTTCATTAGTAACTTAGAAAGTTCAGCAAGTACTTGTAAATGCGTGTCCGCAGAGCCACCTTCAGCAGCGATCATAAAGAACAATTCAGCTGGTTGGCCATCTAAAGATTCGAAGTCTAAACCGCCTTGTTTTTTAGCAAATACAACTGAAGTTTTGGTAACTGCTTCATTTTTCGCGTGAGGCATAGCGATACCATTACCTAAACCAGTACTCATAGTATCTTCACGTTTTTGGATGTCTGAACGGAAACTATCAAAGTCGCTCACTGCCCCAGTATCCACTAATTTCTGCGCCATCTCGTCTAAAATAGCGGCTTTGTTATCTGCCTTTACATCAAGAATCATTAACTCTTCACGTAAAATATCCGTAATTTTCATATCTATCTCCTTCATTTACGATTGTATACCTTATTTATGTAAAAATGATAGACCCACTGCTCCGTTTAAAGCATCAATGTCTTGCTTCTCTGCCAAGTCTTCTTTAAATGCTGTGGCACTCCCACTTTGTACCGCTAGCACAAAGGCTTGAGAAGCTGGTAAACCTTGTTGTAATCCAGCAACAAATCCGGCAATCATTGAGTCACCAGACCCAACTGTATTGATGACTTTACCTTGAGGTGCATCAGCCTTAACAATACGCTCTTTGTCAATAAATAAGGCACCGTCACCACCTAGTGATACAACGACGTTTTCTGCACCTAATTCTTGTAACTTCTTACCATATAAAACAACGTCATCTAGTGAATTGATTTCAACACCAAATAAGTCACCTAACTCATCCTGGTTTGGTTTGACTAAAAGTGGTGCCATTGGTAAGGCTTCGATTAATTCTTGGCTTGCTGTGTCAAAGATGAATGGAATACCGCGTTCTTTCAATAAGCTAATTAAGCTTAAATAGAAATCTTCTGGTAACCCTTGTGCTTTACTACCTGAAAGGACTATCAAGTCTTCTGAAGTCATCATCTGAATTTGTTGGCGCAATTGGTTAATCGCCTCTTCATCAATGACAGGGCCTGCACCGTTAATTTCTGTTTCATTTTTTCCTTTAGTCTTCACATTGATACGCGTTGGACTAGAAATTTCGATAAATTGAGTAGATGACCCTTCTTTTTCCAACCATTCGCGTATAAAGTCCCCTGAGAAACCACCTACAAAACCTAAGGCAATATTGGGTACTTCAAATTGGTTTAGGATTCGGGATACATTAATCCCTTTCCCACCTGGTAACATCTGTTCACGCGTTGATCTATTCGTCTTCCCTGTTTGGATCTCATCAATGTACATTAAGTAATCGATTGATGGATTTAACGTTAGTGTATAAATCAATTGTTTACCTCCTTTATTTTATATACTTGAGTAAAATCTTCTTTTGCATGTCGGTCTTTAAAAATATTTGTAACGACTTGAAATTCACAATTTAAGGTTACCGTGATTGGATAAGTTTTCTCAAACTTACTTTGGTCAATCATGACATGAACGTCTATACTTTGATAGGCTGCTTGCTCTTTCAAAAAGGCTTCCGCTTCGTCAGTTGTCGTCAGTCCATCATTTAAATCGATCCCATTCATTCCTAAAAACACATGGTGAAAATGGTATTTCTTTAATTGCTTATGAGCGCTTTGACCAACAATTGCTTGGGTATTACCCCGTAAGGTGCCCCCTAATAATTGGATATTCAAGCCTTTACCAGCTGCAACAATCGCTTGATTGACACCATTCGTGATGATATTTAATTGCATGTCTGGTGTGATGAAATCAAGCATTAGTAAAGAAGTTGTACCGGCATCTAGATAAATAGTTTCGCCTTTATCTATCAGACTCACTGCATATTGGGCAATCATTCGCTTCTCATTTGCATTATCGAGTACCTTGTCACTAAATCGGGGTTCTTCTCCAATTACAGGATTAGCACCCTTCTTCAACTTGGCACCACCATGAACGCGAATTAAGAGTCCTTCATCTTCCAGACTATCTAAATCACGACGCAAGGTTGACTCGCTGGCACCAGTCATGGTGACTAAGGTCTGCAAATCGACCATATGGTGCTGGTTTAAGTAATCTAAGATGATGGTTTTTCGTTCTTCTAATAACACCTTTTTCGAACTCCTTTCATGTAAATATTTTGTAAAGGAGATGCAAACGCTTACTCGATACCACAACCATTATACACGCAAAAACATTCAGAATCAATCATTTTCTTTCAAAATAAAAAAGAGAATAGCAAAATTCATGTCCTCTTCCATAAAAAATGCTTTTTTATGACCGCCTTTTACGCAAATCCTTCTTCTGAATAAAATGGTGGCTGCCCCAAATGTTGGATGGCGTGGTAACGATTTTGGACGATTTCATCCGCCATAGCCGGTAAATCGGACAAGTTCACCCATTTTAAATCATCATGTTTATCGGTTTCCATAATTTGCGGGGTACCCACAAATCGATTGCTCGTCAGATAAATATTATAGTAAGTAGTTTCATCATCTACACGTAGGTGGGTTAGACCCACAAATTCTAAATCGTCTGCCTGAATTTGAATGCCCAATTCTTCATAGACTTCTCGAACCATGGCTTGGCGTACCGTTTCCTGCGCTTCAACATGTCCAGATATACAATCCCACACATTCGCTAACATTTCCGTTTGCCCTCTGTGTTGTAACAGGACTTGCTTTTTTCCATCCAATTCCCGGGTTAAAATTAATATGCCCGCTGAAGGGTTATTATATCGCGATTTCCTACTTGCCATTTCATCACACTTTCTAACTGTACTTTTAAATTTCTTTCTTTGAGATTTCTTTCATTGCATATGGAATTTGTTTGCTAATTTGACTAGGTAGGACGACGTAATGGTATTCATACTGCTGGTCACCAATGTAGGAATGTAAGAAAACCGCCAGCTTAACTGCATCTGCAGTTTTGTTTAATTGACCTGCTAAACCAGCAATCATCCCCGCTAGCGTGTCACCCATACCGCCAGTTGCCATGCCAGGATTACCACCAGGATTTCGGTAACTTACCGGCTCATTTGGCACATAAATTTCCGTTGATGACCCTTTTAATACTAGGATAGTACCCGCTTGGTCTACCCAATTTTGAATACCCTCTTGGTCGTCGGCCCGGACTTTTCCTGCAGTTAGTCTACGCCATTCTCCTTGATGGGGTGTCAAAATGATTTCATGTTGATTATCAGGGGAAAGTAATTCTTGGATTTTCTTATCCTCATCTTCTGCCAAATCTGCCGCCAGTAAATTTAAAGCATCTGCGTCCAAGATGATCTTCAATGAGCGTTTAGAGGATGCAATTGTGGTTTTGATTAGCTTCCATAAGTCCAGATTATCCATCCCAAATCCGGGTCCAACCAACAATATATCCACTTTCTCAATCATCTTCTTGACAGCAAACACATCCGTCCAATCGATAATCATGGCTTCCGGCAAAACAGTATGGATAGCGGGCAAGTTAGCTGAATCAGTTGCAATCGTGGTTAAACCTGCCCCCGAATTGACTGTAGCCATGGTCGCCAATTGGGCAGCTCCACCCATGGCATGGTTCCCCGCAATAATCAGGACATGACCAAACAGGTTTTTATAGGCGTCCTCGTCACGAACTGGTATAAGTCTTTTAACAGCCGTTAAATTCAAATCAACCTTTGATAATGTCACAAACTTCACCCCTTTTCTTTCATTCTAGCACTAGTAAAAGAATATGCCTAACCCTTTACACGCAAAAAGGTTGACCATATTAGCCAACCTCTCGCTTACACATCGTGTGTAATGTATTTGAATTATACTAAACCTTGAGAAATCATTGCGTCTGCAACTTTTTTGAAACCAGCAATATTTGCACCGGCAATTAAGTTATCTTCTTTACCGTATGTGCTTGCAGCTTCTTTCGATTCGCTGAAAATATTTTTCATGATATCTTGTAACATGCCGTCAACTTCTTCAAATGTCCAACTTTGACGTTGGCTATTTTGTGCCATTTCTAGTGCTGAAACTGCTACACCACCGGCATTGGCAGCTTTCGCTGGTCCAACGTAAACATCATTTGCTAATAACGTTTCTGTTGCTGGTGCATCTAAAGGCATGTTAGCACCTTCAGAAATGAATTTCACGCCATTTTTAACTAATTGATCAGCTTGTGGTTTTTTCACTTCATTTTGTGTTGCTGCCGGGATTGCTAAGTCAGCTGCAATTTCGTGGTCCCAAACAGAACCTTCAAAGTAGCTTGCTGTAGATTTAGCTTCTGCATATGCAGTTAAACGTTCACGGCGAACTTCTTTTACATCACGTAAAAGGGCTACGTCGATACCAGTCTCATCGATGATGTAACCTGTTGAATCTGATACTGAAATCGCTGTACCGCCAAGTTCTTGAAGTTTTTCAGCAGCGTAGATAGCTACGTTACCCGCACCAGAAATAATCGCGCGTTTACCTTCAATTGTATCGTTTTTAGCTTTTAACATCTCGTTTAAGAAGTATACAGCACCGTATCCAGTTGCTTCAGTACGTGCTAATGATCCACCATATAATAATGGTTTACCAGTTAAGACACCATTTTCAAAGCCACGTAATTTTTTGTATTGGCCGAATAAAAAGCCAATCTCACGTCCACCAACACCGATATCACCGGCTGGTACATCTTTATCTGGACCGATATATTTTTGTAATTCCGTCATAAAGCTTTGGCAGAATCGCATAATCTCGTTGTCTGACTTACCTTTTGGATCAAAGTCAGCACCACCTTTACCACCACCGATTGGTTGGCCGGTAAGTGAATTTTTAAAGATTTGTTCAAAACCTAAGAATTTTAAGATACTTTGGTTTACTGTAGGATGGAAACGAAGCCCACCTTTATAAGGTCCTAGCGCTGAGTTAAATTGTACTCGGTAACCAGTATTTACTTGAGCATTTCCTTGATCGTCTGTCCAAGGAACACGGAAAGAAATGATTCTTTCTGGAATCGCTAGAACTTGTAGAATGTTTTTTTCTACATATTCAGGATGCTCTTCAATTACTGGCGCAACAGAATCTAAGAATTCGTCTAAAACTTGGATGAATTCTGGTTCAGCTTCGTATTGCTTGTGCCATTTTTCTTGAGTGACCTTAATATATTCTTGTGCATTCATGTTAATTCCTACTTTCTGTTCTTAATTATTACAATATAATGAGAACAGTACTTATTATATACAAAATCGCCAAAGAAGAAAAGTTTTTTATGACAAAATGATAAACAGTTTTACACGGAATTTTGAAAGTACCGTCTATTACGTTAGATTATCTGTCATTACCCTACTCCGCTGTCTGAATATCGGCCCATCTATAGTTGATATATGATTGACCTGGTCGGTTGATATCAGATACTTGTGGATTTTCTAAAATTGCTTGATAGGACTGATACACTGGAATTTGAACAGCATGGTCATCTAAACCAGTTTTTTCAAGGTTAATCGGTGTTTCCCATCTAGCACTTGCGTCACGGGCTTGCGCGCGGCTTTGGGCCACCAATTCATCCAATTGGTCATATTGGTAATTTCCTCGAGTTATAGTAGAATCAAACCGTTCTAAATAGTTGATTTTGATTCATTATAAAATCGTCCCCCTTGTTTTCAAGTTACAAGTGACAAAGGCCTTTATTTTTGGTAGAATTTGAACTTGGTTGTTTCGATCATTAATAATGAATGAAGTACCAAATTTGCACTTCTAAATCCTCATTAAATTTTGATAGATTTGGAAATTCCCATACATCAAGCTTTTAGAACGAGTTACATTTTTTGCTAAAAGAATTTAAGCTAAACAACTTGACTCAGGACTATAAACCCTATATATTGTGTTCATAAGATAAATCACAACTACATGTGGCATATTTAGGGGGATAATAATGGTAACTGTATATACAAAACCAAATTGCATGCAATGCAATTTCACAAAAAAATATTTAACTGAAAAAGAAATCGAATTTCAAACAATCGATATTACAGAATCAGAAGAAGCATTAGCTGAAGTTAAAGGCATGGGCTTCCAATCTGTACCTGTAATCGTTGCTGAAAACGAAGAAGCTTTCTACGGTTTCCAACCAGACCGTTTAGCAAAATTAGTTTAATCAAATTAAATGAAACGACTGAAGGATAAGCTTCAGTCATTTTTATAAAAAAAAGCGTCACGCCCTTTTCCTCATCATCATGATTAAGGATTTGGACTGTGACGCTTTTATTTGGTTAAATAGAACTTTCTTGTTCTTGATAGTCTGATTCAGCCAAGTCAGCCATGATTTGGTATAAATCACCTGCTGTTAACTGGTCTTTTTCTTCTTTACTAAAATCTTTAATGATTTTACCGTGGTGTAAAAGAATCATCCGGTTACCATATAGTAAGGCATCTTGTAGGTTATGAGTAATCATTAAGGCTGTTAGGTTATGGTCTTTTACTTGGTCAGATGAAATTTCTAGAATACGTTTAGATGTCTTTGCGTCTAAAGCTGCTGTATGTTCATCTAATAGTAAAATTTCTGGTTTAGTGATAGTTGCCATCAATAAGGCAATCGCTTGTCTTTGCCCTCCGGATAATAAGCCGATTTCAGCATCCAATCGATTTTCTAAGCCTAAATGCAATTGGCTTAATGCCTCTTGGAATTGTTTGCGGTTGTCCTCTTTAATAGCTAAACCTAGACCTCGTTTTTGACCGCGTTTCAAAGCTAATGATAAGTTTTCTTCAACGGTCATACGTGGTGCTGTCCCCATTGACGGGTTTTGGAATACACGGGAAACAAATTTAGCCCGGTCCTCTTCAGCAAGACGACTAATATCTTTATCGTTTAAAGTGATGGCACCGGAGTCTAACAGGAAGGTGCCGGCAATGGCGTTCAATAGGGTTGATTTCCCTGCCCCGTTACCCCCAACAATGGTAATGAAGTCGCCCTTCTCTACTGTTAATGATAAGTCATCTAGGGCTGCAAAGGCATCCGGTGTTCGTTTGTTAAATACTTTTCTCGCTTGGTTAATTTCTAATAAGGTCGTCATTATTTAGCCACCTTTCTGTATTCACGGTAGTCAGCCACTTTATTTTGAATGGTTGGAACTGCCAGACATAAAGCAACGATAATTGCTGAGAATAGACGGAAGTCATTCGCTTCAAAGTTCATCATTAAGACAATCGTTAATAGTAAACGGTAAATAATTGAACCAACTAGGATTGTGATAAAACGAACCCCTAATTTCACATTGCGGAATAGGACTTCCCCGATAATAATAGAAGCTAAACCGATAACAACAGTACCAACACCCATTTGAATATCAGCATAGCCGTTATCACTAGAGACAATATAACCTGACACAGCAATCAATCCATTGGCTAGCATGTAACCAAGCATAGTCATTTCTGACGTTTCAATCCCTAGTGATTTAGCCATTTGCATGTTATCACCTGTTGCAATCAAAGCTTGCCCCATTTCTGTTTTAAAGAAGTAAGTTAACAGGAAAATAATAGCTGCCACAACGATTAAACCAATCACAATGGTATCTACATTACGTGGCAAGGATGAACCAGCAATCGCGTTTTTTAAAGTCGTCACCGTTGATAATGACATGTTGGCCTTACCCATGATTTTCAAGTTGATTGAGTAAATCCCTGTCATGGTAATAATCCCTGCTAATAACGGATTAATTTTCAAGCGGGTTACTAAAAACCCTGTAATAGCACCTGCAGCCATACCTGCTAAAAATGAAATCAACAATGTCGTAAAAGGATCAATATTAAAGTAAAGCATTTGGGCACCAATGGCACCACCCAATACAAACGACCCTTCAGTTGTCATATCCGGTGCATTTAAAATTCTAAAAGTAATATAGATTCCAAGACCCATTACAGCCCAGATTGTCCCTTGAGAAAAAGCACTAATTATCATGTCCATATGGTCCCCTCCTTATTCGCCAACTAATTCAGCGTATTCGTCACTGTTAACATCAATTGCCGCATCAATCAATTCTTCTGGTAGTTCAAAGCCCAATTCTTCAGCTTTAGGTGTATTGATGTAGGTATCTGTTTTGTCATTATAGATAATTGGATAAGTTGCTGTATCTGCGCCTTCAATGACATCTGCTACTACTGTCGCTGTATCTAAACCGAATTGATATTGGTTGATACCAACTGTCGCTAACCCACCGTCAGCAACCATAGCGTCTACTACTGGAATAACTGGAATGCCGTTTGCATCTGTTACTTGAATTAAGGTATCCATAGCACTAGCAATTGTATTGTCATTTGGTACCCAGATAACATCCACTTGGCCAGCCAATTGTTCAGCAACTGATGCTAGGTCATTTGTTGAAGTAATGGTAGATTCTACTACGTTCAATCCTCTTGATTCAGCTTCAGCCTTGGCTTCACTAACCGTTTTGGTTACATTCGATTCTGAAGAATTGTAAATAATGCCGACATTTTCCATATCTGGTAAAATTTCTTGCATTAAATCAAATTGTTCTGCAACTGGTGCCATATCTGTAACCCCTGTTACATTAGCCCCTGGTTTTTCATCAGAAGCGATAAAACCGTTGTTAGCTGGGTCTGATACCGCAGATAAGATTACCGGACGATCGCCGTTAGCAGCATTGGCTAAAGCTTGAGCAGCTGGCGTTGCGATGCCGACTAAAATATCTGCATTTTCAGCAAGAAAAGCATTCGCAATCATGGCTAAATCAGATTGGTTTCCTTGGCCATTTTGGTAGTCAATTGTGATGTTTTCACCATCTACATAGCCACGCTCAGCCATGCCATCATAGAAACCATCTTTAATTTGGTCTAATGAAGGATGTTGGATAAATTGTAATAAACCGATAGTGATGTCTTCTTCTGTTTCCACTAATTGAGATTTATCCACCTCTTGACCTGTAGCTTCTAGCCCTTCTCGTTTTGCAATAAGGGTTGGCATTGCTAGATATAATGCAAAAAGGGCAAGCACTAATACCGCACCCATACTTGAAATTTTCTTCATGTCTTTCCTCCTAATTTTGACAATAAAAAACGCCCCACTCTAAACTGTAGGACGCTGGGTCCCACATAGTTGATTGATAAATCATTACTATCATGTCTATGTGGGGGTTATTTTGAAAGGCTCAAATTTTGTCTCCACATAAATACAGTCCAGAAAACTGAAGTTGTATCTATGCGCACTCGTGCAGATACAACTAATTCATGTGGCTTTGCCAGTATTTCATTGTTTGCACAGCAGTTAACATTTGAGTGGCTCCCTTCGTCTTTGATATCTCATTAAACAAATATTAACAAATCATGAGAAAAATGACAAGCATAATATCTGGAATATGAGCATTTTTGCCTAGAAAAAATCTTGTCAGCGAAAAATCGCAACTTTTGCTAAAATCGCCAATATCCCTTATAATGAAACGCTAGGAAGGTGGTGCTTACATGTCATTTGACGGTATGTTTACCCATGCACTGATTAAAGAATTAAACACAACATTTGCGGGCGGACGCATTCATAAAATCCAACAGCCATACGATATGGAGTTGGTCTTAACAATTCGCGCAAATCGCAAAAACCACAAATTATTGATTTCAGCCCATCCAAGTTTTGGGCGTATCCAAGTCACAGAACAAGCTTATAATAACCCAGAAACCCCACCAAACTTTACTATGGTATTGCGTAAGTATGTTGAAGGGAACATTATTGATAGCATTGAACAGTACGACAATGATCGGATTATCCTCTTCAATTTAACTAGACGAGATGAATTAGGCGACGCTAGCCAGCAACAATTGATTGTTGAAATTATGGGTCGTCATTCAAATATCTTTTTATTAGATAAGGATAAAAAGATTATCGATGCCATCAAACATGTGCCCATGTACCAAAATACTTTTAGAACGATCCTACCTGGGGCGACTTACCAACTGCCCCCAATCCAAAACCAGGTTAATCCCTTTAAGGTTGGCGAAAACTTTGAATCCGACAAGTCCTTAATGACAGCTAAATTCTTACAGAGTCAACTTATGGGATTAGGTCGTGATTCAGCAATTGAATTGGCAAGCTTAATTGAAAAAGATAGTCGTAAACCTTATCAAGTGATTCAAGACTTCTGTGCGGACTTTGAAAATCCAAATCCAACCTTAGTGGTCCAAGATGATAAGCAACATTTCTTAGTCTTCCCTTACACAACAATTTCAGGGGAAGAAAGTCATTATGACGATTTGAGCGCCCTATTAACGGCTTATTATGCAGAGAAGAGTAAGCATGATTATGTCCGTCAAGTCGGTAATGCCATTATTCAAGTCGTTGAGAAGAATCTGACTCATCAACACAAACGGTTGGCTAATTTAAACCAGGATATGGAGAAATCATCTAAGGCCGACATTTTCCAGTTAAAAGGTGAATTATTGACAACCTTCCTTTACCAAATTGAAAAAGGCCAAACTGAAGTAACTTTAGCCAACTACTACGACAATGATCAACCCATTACGATTAGCTTAGACCCTGCCTTAACACCGTCACAAAATGCGCAGAAATACTACCATAAGTATAATAAACTACGGAATGCCATCAATCATATCGAAAAACAAAAAGTCGTTGCTGAAGCTGAGATCCAGTATTTAGAATCCATCCAAACCCAATTGAACTTCGCCGAACCAAATGAATTGGCGGATATACGGGATGAATTAATTGACCAGGGTTATCTTAAAAAACAAAAACAAGATAAGAAAAAACGGTCAAATAATGGCTCAGCTAAACCGCGTGAATATAAAACAGTGGAAGGTAACCGGATTTTAGTTGGTCGAAACAACAAACAAAACGACCAATTAACCATGCGCCAGGCCAATAAAAACCACTTTTGGTTCCATACCAAGGATATTCCTGGTTCACATGTTATTTTAGAAACCGATGAACCTAGTGAAGCTGAAATCATCCAAGCAGCTGAATTAGCCGCAGCCTTTTCAAAATATAGCCAATCCAATAATGTGCCCGTTGATTACACGCAAGTAAAACACGTGAAAAAACCAAACGGAAGTAAACCTGGATTCGTGAATTACTTTGAACAAAAAACGATCTTTGTCACACCAACAAAAATCGTTTAAGTGTCGATATTAAAAACTCATCACTGAATATACAAAAAGACCGATTGGCAGATTGCTCCCCCTAGCTCGCTCGCAAGGGTAGTCATCAAACCAGTCGGTCTTTTTACTACATATATTTTCTAAATAATCCGTTTATAAGCGTGTTTCTTCACCTGACAGGTAAATATTGGTAATTGATAAATTTCCCCATCACAGTTCAGGACCATCGGGCTGCCATCCTTACTGGCATAAACTACTTCATCACATATTACATTATCTAGCTCTGCCAAATCTTCGTGCTTTCCAGCGAAAAACTTGTATAAGACAGCCAATATTTTATGCTTAGGCATAGTTTGTACATAAACCAATTCTAGAAGGCCGTCATTCACTTGACCATCAGGGTTGATCTGAAAACCTCCACCATACATAACCCCATTGCACAATGCGGCAAGAATATATGGCCCATCCATCAGCATCAACTCTGCCCCTTCTTTTCTGGCTGTTAGGCGAATATCGAATGCCGTACCTGCTTGTAAGGCCTTTGGAATTGAAGCCATGTAGGCGTATTTTTGCAAGAATTTATGCTTTTCTTTAAAGTCATTGGCTTGAAAAACAACATTCGCATCGGCGCCAACACTCAAAATATTCATAGCATATAAGTCTAATTCAGGAATATAAATGGCATCCGTTTCGCTCGTTTTACCCTTAAAAATATGGTCAATCTGGTCTTTAACCGAACGGTTGCCATATAAGCCCGTATATAAGTCATTCCCAGTACCTAAGGGCAAGATAGCAAAAGTAAGCGCAGTATTTATCATCAAATTCCCGATTGAATGGACAGTTCCATCGCCACCACAGGCAACAACTACCCCATCTCGATATTTTTCTGAAAAACGGTCAATCAAAAATTGGCTAGACGCCTTTGATGTCGAATACACTAAAAAGATATCGTCTTTATTCAATCCTGCTTTTGAAGCCCGGTCTAATACCAATGCATTTATATCGGCCTTCTTCTTTTTCCCAGCAGCTTGGTTAAAAATAAATAAGAAACCCTTATTTCCCATGTTTGACACCTCTTTTATCTTATTACGTGTATGATTATGCCCTCTATTATACCAAACACTAGGCTATCAGAGGAATATTGGTCAGTATTTTCACATTCATCGAATGTACGTTTGTATTGACCGAACGTATGTGCTATACTGATTATAAATAAAACGTGAATAGTTAGAACTCATAACCCACAAAAAAGGAGTACAGCTAATGAAAGAACGTCATCTACAAATTCTAAAATGTATCTATTCAAACATTCAAAGTCAAGGGTTCCCCCCAACAGTAAGGGAAATCTGTGAAGCCGTGAACCTATCTTCAACTTCTACAGTCCATGGCCACCTTTCTCAATTAGAAAAGCAAGGTTATCTACTTCGGAATGCGACTAAACCGCGTGCTATGGAAATCACAGAAAAAGGCTTGGAATTACTAGGTGTATCTAGTCAAGGTATCCCAATGATTGGTACGGTAACTGCCGGTCAACCAATTACTGCCGTTGAAGATATTGAAGATTATTTCCCTATTCCGCCTACTTTGAAAAACCAATCAGAATCCCTATTTATGCTGAAAATCCGTGGTGATTCAATGATTGAAGCAGGTATTTTAGACGGAGACTTCGTTATCGTTCGTCAAGAATTGTCTGCCCAAAATGGTGATATTGTAATCGCCATGACAGACGAAGGTGAAGCTACTTGTAAACGATTCTTTAAAGAGGATGGGTATATTCGCCTACAACCAGAAAACCATAGCTTAGAGCCTATTATTTTACCAGACGTACAAATTTTAGGACGCGTAATCAGTTTATTTAGAGAACATACTTATTAATTCCTTATACCATGGTGGCATCCATTATCCGATGATCATCATGGTTTTTTTTCACTCAAATTAACCATGTCGATGCCTATACGACAATCACCTATTTACATTTTTGAAATATCCACTAAATTAATCGCAAGAGATATTCCATATTGCAGGCGTAAAGTATATGAAGCAATATATCGTCGATGCATTTGTAGAACAATTACTTGAAGCTAATCCTGCTTCTGTATTTTAGAAAAGTGGTTACCAGAAAACTTGATAATTAACATCACAAAGGAAAATATCCTGTCAGAAACAGCCTTCGCGGTTAAAGAAGCTGGCAACTACCATTTACGTTGGTTTACCCTCGACGGTAAATTGACCTTCGTGGACCTGCGACAGCTTTCGTCATCATGAACTATATCGATTCAAGTATCTTTTGATACACTTAGTGGTCAATTAACAGTAACTTGTGATGGTGATCAATATGTCATGGCCTTCCCGTCTTATGAGCTGTACCTGAATTGAATATTACCGCCTAATAATGATTGCTCGACCAATATGCTATTATTTATGCAAAAAAACATGACCAAATTTCGCCCTATAGGGATTTGGTCATGTTTTCTGTTATTTTACTACTTCATACTAGTAGTGCATCAATGAGAATACGTCAGTACCAGCGATTTTTTCTCTGGCTTTGAATTCATCTAATTCTACTAAGAAGGCTGCACCGACAACTTCGCCACCTAATTTTTCAATTAATGATACACAAGCTTCGATGGTACCACCAGTTGCCAATAAGTCATCTGCAATTAAGACTTTATCGCCTGGTTTAATCGCATCTTTATGGATTTGTAGGGTTGATTGACCGTACTCCAAACCGTAATCGATTGACTCGATTTCACGAGGCAATTTACCTTTTTTACGTGCGGGAACGAAGCCAATATTTAATGCATAAGCAACTGGACAACCAACGATAAATCCGCGGGCTTCTGGTCCAACAACCACATCTACATCTTTCTCACGTGCAAATTCCACGATTTCATTAATTGCTTCGTGGAAGGCTGGACCATTCCCCATCAAAGGCGTGATATCTCTAAATAAAATATCTTTCTCTGGGAAGTCCTGTACGTCTGCAACATATTGTTTAAAATCCATTATTTTCCTCCTGAATAGAAATAATCTTTAATCATCGTAACATCATTATACCGTAAGAGTCGTTCATTATTGATTTGGGTTTCCCAATCGGCCATGGTTTGAGTAGCCAATAAGTCTACCTTTTCATTTACCGGTAAGGTCACTAAATCAGTATTATGCCATTTAACCAATTCCGCTTCTTCTAAGACTTTCACCATTAAATCAAGTTTCACTTTAGAAATTTTGAAGAAGTCTGCCAATGCCTGTTCCTTACCCGCCAGTGGAACTGTTCCGTGGCCTTGTAAGTATTTATATAATTGGCCGAATTCTTGCCGGGTTGGCTTTCCAACCATGTAGGCATTGACCGCAGAATAAGCATAGATATAAATATTATCAATTGCCGCCTGGTTTATCAGGTTTTTAATTGCTGATAAGTCCTTTGGAATATCAAAAATAACTAAGCTATTCTTACTAGCAAATGCTGATCCTTTTTCAAGTATTTGATCAATCTCACTGGTCATGATGGCTTCACTTGTGAAAGGGATTTCGTCTTTATAAGCCTTGAAAAACGGCGCATTTTCAAAGACATAAGTGGCATTTTCAATTGACATGATTTGATCACGCTCACGCATATTTCGCAAGTCAAAAATACTTTTACTAGACTGGCGAATATCCTTGATTTGAGCTTGCGGTGATTGGTTTCCGTTCCATGCGTTGATGGACAAGGTAACCACCACATCGATTGGTTCGTTCGCTACTAATTGTTTGGCTAAGGCACCAGATTTAAAAGCAATCATACTTGTTTTGACATCTGCATCTGCTACTGTCAGTTTTAAAGTATTTTTGTCCTTCCCAATCAATTGGATTTGTGATAATTGGACGTCCTTTATTAAAAACAAGGGCTGTTGATTATCGGTACCAAAGGGTTTAATTGGGTCAAGGGCTTTGATATTTTCAAGAGTGATATCTGTAATCCCGATGATCCCATCAATTTTCAGCGGTGTTTGCTGAGTATATACCGCTGAAAATTCAGCCATACGATCTAATAAGGCTGTTTTCCAAGCTTCAAACTGGTCAATAGCTACAGTCATCCCGGCGGCCATTTCATGACCACCAAATTTGTCCGCATAGTCTTTACCGGCTTGTAATACTTGGAAAAGGTCAATCCCTTCTATCGAACGGCCAGAGCCTTTATAGCTGCCATTTTCAGTATTCTTACTTAGTAGAATGGTTGGTCGGTGGTATTTTTCAACCAAACGGCTGGCTACAATTCCAAGGACTCCTTCATGCCAACCTTCTTGGCCCAAGATAATCATTTGCGGTAATTGACTTTCACCGTCAACTAAAGCTTCCGCTTCAGTCACCATCTCATCAACGATGGCTTTACGGGCGTTATTTTCTGAGTCCAGTAACTCAACCAGTTCACCAACTTCTTGGTCATCAAAAGAGGTTAAGAACCGCACACCAGGGTTTGGATCGCCTAAACGACCTAAAGCATTTAATCTTGGTCCCAGAATAAAACCAATCGTTTGCTCATCGATTTGGTCTGGCTGGATGCTTTCTTTTTCAAGGAACATCTGTAAGCCTAACCGCTCGGTATGCTTCATTTGGTCTAAACCAGATGCCACAATAACTCGGTTTTCGTCAGTTAATGATACCAAGTCAGCAACAGTGCCAATAGCGGCAACATCCAGTAAATCACTTGGCGTTTCACCAAGTAAGGCTGTAGCCAATTTCAAGGCGACTCCAGCACCTGCTAAATCACCAAAAGGATATTGGCCTTCTGGGTGGCGTGGATGGACGATGGCATAGGCATCCGGCAAGCTGTCTCCAATTTCATGGTGGTCCGTGATAATCACGTCAACATCTTGGTCTTTGGCGTAAGCTACGGCTTCGTGTCCTGCTACCCCATTATCACAAGTCAGGATTAGTTGGGTCCCTTTCTTGATGTAATAAGCATAGACATCCTTGTTTGGTCCGTACCCATCTTCAAACCGGTTAGGTAAGTAGAAGGATACATTGGCCCCAAGCATTTCTAGGGTTTCATACAAAATAGTCGTTGAAGTGATCCCATCTGCGTCATAATCCCCGTAGATTAAAATCTCTTCATAATCTTCAACCGCTTGTTGTAGTCTTGAAACGGCCTTTTCCATATCTTTTAATAAGAATGGATCATGAAATACGGGTTCTTTAGCGATAAAAGCTTGAATCGCTTCAGGTGTTTGGTAGCCCTTATCATAAATGACCTGTACGACCATCTTTGGTAAGGATAGGTCTTCAGCTAGCTGCTGGATAAAGGCTGCAGCTGTATCATCTGCATTGCCTAAGTATTCAGGTTCTATCCATTCATAAACTGATTGCAACAAAATTTGTCCTCATTTCTAAGTTTCGTAGAAAATTAGTCTCTAAATTGGCCTTTTTCATAGCTCATATGAATCAAGCGATAGGCTAGGCTTGGCGCCAATCTCATTAGACGGTTCATAATGTCGTAGTAAAATGGCACGACTACCTCAAACTTGCCACGTTCAATCGCGGTTGCCATTTTGTCAGCAACAATCTCTGGTGTGGTGGCAAAAGATTGGACATTTTTAAAGTATGACCCATCTTTATCCGCGATATCAAAGAAGGCAGTGTCAACTGGACCAGGCAAGATACAAGTCACTTTAATCTTGGTTGACCATAAATCTTGTCTTAAGCCGTTAGCAAAGGCATGAACGCCCGCTTTACTGGCTGCGTAGACAGCTGATTTAGGCGTTTGAATTAAGCCAGCAACTGACGCAATTAAGGTGATGTTATTGGCTTTCGTATCTTGGTGTAACATCCCAGCAGCAAAGCGTTTTGAAAGAAACATGGTTAATAATAAATTTGTATGGGTCAGTTTTGCGATTTGCGTATAAGCTTGGTCACTAATTGTTGAAAAATCACCGAAGCCTAAACAATGGACAAAATTTTCGATTTGTCCTTTGTCAAAGCAATATTGGGCGAATTTCTCAGCTTCATCACCAGTCACTAAGTCGGCTGTATAAGCTAAAACTTGTCCAGCACCTAATTCTTTGGCCTGTTTCTTTGTTTCGTCCAACCGCTTTTTATTCCGACCGTTGATGATGATATTTCTACCTTCGCTGGCCATTTTATAAGCAAAAGCTTGACCGATTCCAGAAGATGCACCTGTAATGACTGTGTATGTTTGAGACATTTTCATCACTCCTATAAATGTGGCTACTTATCCGAGACTGATTGAATCAAAATCTTTTACAATTTGGCTATTGACAAACACTTTTTTGGCATCTGCCTCCAGTTGTTGTGAGGCTTTTCCTACATATCTAGCTGAGATATGGGTTAGTAATAATTTCTTGACATTGGCTTCCTTAGCCACCTGACCAGCTTGTTTAGCGGTTGAATGGTAGTAATTACGTGCCATTCGTTCCTCGCCAGCAGCAAAGGTCGCTTCATGCACTAAAAAGTCCGCATCTTTAGCAAGAGCTACCGCATTTGGGTTATAACGGGTATCACCTAGGACGGTTACAATATGGCCCTTTTTGTCAGGTCCAATAAAGTCACGACCATCTAACTGGGTACCGTCTTCTAAAGTAATGGACTTACCTTGTTTTAATTGACCTAGTAAAGGCCCATTTGGTACGCCCGCTTCCCTAGCCTTATCAATCAACAACTCCCCTACTTGGTCTGCCTCAATGACTCTAAAGCCATAAGACTGAACGGCGTGGTCTAAAGTCTTATAGATGACCTGGTATTGGTCATTTTGAAAGACCATTCCTTCATCGGCTAACTCCTGAATGATTAGATCATATCCTAAGGTCGTACGGGTAACTTTAAGAAAGTTATCAATATAAGCTTTAATCCCTTTAGGTCCATAAATGGTCACCGGAGCTTCCCCGCCTTGATGGCTTCTTGAAGATAAGAATCCTGGCAAGCCAAAAATGTGATCTCCGTGTAAATGCGTGATAAAAATTTTAGTAACTTTACGCGGTTTCAATGTGGTTTTCATAATTTGATGTTGCGTTGCTTCCCCACAATCAAACATCCACATTTCATTACTTTCGTCTAATAATTTTAACATGATGCTTGTCACATTACGACTTCTACTCGGAACGCCAGCACCTGTTCCCAAAAAAGTTATCTCCACTTTTTTTCGCTCATTTCTATTATATATATTCGTAAAAAATCAAGAGCGCACATTAAATCCAAGTCTCCCTGTTCAATGTGCGCTCGTCTTTCGATGGGTTTGAGACTGAAGTGTCACCCTCCCACCAACAATCCTCATGATATCAGGCGCCCAAAGTCAGAATTATCCGCTGCTTCCCAAAATACGCCAATTACTTTTATAGTAATTGTTCGGCTTTTGATCCGGCCCGTCAATTCTAAACGACTTTTGTCGCACCTACTATTCTTGGAATTCAAACTCGTAATCTAAAATACGGATAATATCCCCTTGTTTCGCACCACGTGCAGCCAAGGCTTTATCAACACCCATATTCTTCAACTGACGAGCAAATCGTAATGCCGACTCATCATATTCCAAGTTCGCCATCTTGAATGTTTTCTCAATCTTGTCACCGTATAGGTAGAAGGTACCATCAGATTCACGGCCTACATAGAATGGTGGCTCTTCGTCTTCAGGAATTTCATAAACCACTGTTTCAGTAGACGCTTGTTTACCTTCTTCAGCAATGCGCTCTTCTTCTAAACGGATCAATTCAGCCGTATGGTCCATTAAAGGATCTAAGCCTTCTCTAGTATAAGCTGAAATTGGGAAAATTTCTGGCAATTCTAAGTCTGGATAGTTCTCTGCAAAATAACTTGCAAGTTTTTCCTTGAATTCTTCAATATATAATTCTGCTTCAGGAATGTCCATTTTATTGGCTACGATAATCGTTGGTCTAGACATCAAATTATCATCATAATTATCTAATTCTTTGTTGATAGCTACATAGTCGTCAAATGGGTCGCGGTTTTCAGAACCACCCATATCAATTACATGTAAAATCACCTTAGTACGCTCAACGTGGCGTAAGAATTGGAACCCTAAACCAATACCGTCAGCAGCCCCTTCGATTAACCCTGGTAAATCGGCTAATACAAAAGATTCATGTGAACGGGTATTTACCACACCCAAGTTCGGTGTAATTGTTGTAAAGTGGTAATCACCAATTTTAGGTGTTGCCGCTGTAACAACAGATAGTAAGGTTGATTTACCAACTGATGGGAAACCGACTAATCCAGCATCCGCGATCAATTTCAATTCTAGTTGTAGGGTAATTTCATCACCTGGTTCACCATTTTCAGCGATTTCTGGTGCCGGGTTGTTGTGGGTCGCAAATTTCATGTTCCCACGGCCACCACGACCACCATGTGCAACGATGAGCTCTTCACCGTTCTCCACTAAATCACCAATAATTTGACCAGTGTCAAAGTTTTTGACAACAGTTCCAGGGGGTACAGCGACATACATATCCTCTGCACCACGACCGTACATACCTTTTGGCATCCCATTTTCACCTGGTTTCGCCTTAAAGTGTCGGTTGTAACGGAAATCCATCAAGGTTCTTAACCCTTCGTCAACTTTGAAGATGATGTCGCCTCCGCGACCGCCATCTCCTCCAGCTGGACCTCCGTCTGGACGATATTTTTCTCGTAAAAAGGCAACCATACCGTCGCCACCCTTACCTGCTTTTACCCAGATCTTGGCATAATCAAAAAATGTTGACATATGTTACCCCTCCTTTCAATTTCTTTTATTTTTGCTTTTATTTCGTGTTAATACGGCTTGTATCAGCAAGCGTTAAAATGGCTTGCGCAATCATGCTTAAGATGGCTAACCGGTTGTTTTGTACTGTTTGATCTTCAGCAAATACCATGTTGTTATCAAAGAATTCAGTGATAACTGGTGTTAAAGCCTCAAGTTGATTATAGTTGTCCTGCATGTCATTTGTCATCTCTAAGCCTTTGGCGGCATTGAATAATGCAGCTTCTGAATCAGATTCAAAACGACTTTCTTCTATTGTAACATCTTGGACATTTAATTCACGGGCTTTCGCACCCAAGTTCAAAATACGGTTCCATGCTTCAAGCGTTTCTTTAAATGACGCTTTTTCACTAGCTGCTTGTAAGACTTTACTTGCCGCTAGTTTTCTTAAGATATCCGCTGAACGGCTTTGCAAAACAGCATCCGCAATATCATAACGAATTTCTTGGTCATTTAAGATAGCTTTCAAGCGGTCATTTACAAATTGGCTTAAAGCCGTTTGTAATTCAACTAGGCGCTCTTGGTCTTCAATTCCATAAACAGTCTGCAAGATACTAATGATATCAGTTTTCCAGTCAAAAGTTAACTCATTTTCGATTAGAATACGCACAATTCCTGATGTTTGTCGACGTAAAGCAAACGGATCGTTTGAACCAGAAGGAATTCGGTCAATATTAAAGAATGAAATCACTGAATCTAGTTTATCTGACACAGCAAACAATTTACCCAATTGGCTAGCAGGTAATTCACCTTCAGCAGAAATTGGCATGTAGTGTTCGCGAATAGCAGTAGCAACTGCAGGTGCTTCACCAAAGGCTAAGGCATATTTTTCACCCATAATCCCTTGTAATTCTGAGAATTCATCCACAATACCGGTCATTAAATCGAACTTGTAGATCTCACCAGTACGAGTGATGTCTCCGGTTTGGACGTCAGCTAACTGACCAGACCATTTTTCGGCTAGATATTTGGCGATTTGACCAGTACGGGCCATTTTTTCCTGTAAGGAACCAATTTCAGCATGGAAAGTTACCTTAGCTAAACGGTCTTGGAAGTCTTGAATTGTTTTGGTTTTATCTTCATTGACGAAGAAGAAACCATCTTCCAAACGTGCAGTCAGGACTTTTTGATTACCCTTACGGACATTATCTAAGTGTTCAGCGTTACCGTTACGAACAGCTAAGAATAATGGCAACAATTTGCCTGCTTGGTCTTTAACATAGAAGTAACGTTGGTGGTTCTTCATTGAAGTGATCAATACTTCATCCGGTAACGCTAAGTATTTGTCGTCGAAGTTGCCGATAAAGGCAGTTGGGTATTCAACAATTTGGGTAACTTCTTCAAGTAAGTCAGCATCGATATCGATTTGATATTTGTTTTCACTCGCTAATTGTTCGATTTGTTGTTCGATTAATGCTTTTCGTTCGTCTTGGTTTACAATAACAAATTCATCTGCCAAGGCTGCTTCATAAGCATTAGCGTCCGCAATCACAACCTCTTGAGAACCTAGGTAACGGTGTCCGCGAGAGATATTTGAAGCTGTTAGATTCAAGAATGTTAACGGTAAGACTTGGTCATCTAATAAGGCAACCATCCAGTGGATTGGACGGATGTATTTAACGTCATAAGACGCCCAGTGCATTGAAACAGGGAATGACATTTGGTCGATAACTGAAACCACATCTTGTAAAATGTCGGCCGCTTGGCTACCTGGTTCCGAAATATTAATGAAAACATACTCTTCACCTTTAACTTCTTCAAAGTAAATATCCTCAACAGAGGCACCTTTACCGCGAGCGAAACCTTGGGCAGCTTTGGTCCAATTACCCTCTTCATCTTGGGCAATACGTTTAGCAGGTCCCTTAGCTACTTCAGAAAAGTCTGTTTGCTTGTCGGCTAAACCATTAACACGTACAGTCAAACGGCGAGGTGTCGCAAATGTTTCGACATTGTCAAAAGTCAAACGGTTGTCTGATAAAAAGTTTTCTACTAGTGATTTTAATTGGTTCACGGCATTACGTACGTATTGAGCAGGTACTTCTTCCAAACCAATTTCAAATAAAAATGTATGTTGGCTCATTATTTTTCCTCCTTCAATAACGCTTCTGCTGTTTCACGGTCTAACAATGGGTAACCCAAGTCAGCACGTTTCTTCACAAACATTTTAGCTACACGGCGGGCCATGTTACGGATACGAGCAAGGTAAGCTGCACGGTCAGTAACAGAAATCACACCACGAGCATCTAGTAAGTTAAATGCATGTGAACATTTCAAAATGTAGTCATAAGCTGGGTGGACTAATTCGTTGTCGATTTGTTTCAAGGCTTCAGCTTCATACTTATTGAAGGCAGAGAATAACATATCTACATCCGATTCTTCAAATGAGTAAACTGAATGCTCGTATTCTGCTTGACCAAAAATTTCACCGTATTTAACGCCTTCAACCCATTCAATATCGTAAACTGAATCTACTTCTTGGATGTAAGAAGCTAAACGTTCTAAACCATATGTTAATTCCGATGTAACAGGTTTACATTCTAAACCACCAACTTGTTGGAAATAAGTAAATTGAGTGACTTCCATCCCATCTAACCAAACTTCCCAACCTAAACCAGCACAGCCAAGTGATGGGTTTTCCCAGTTGTCTTCTACAAAACGAATATCATGTTTTAATGGGTCAATTCCTAATTGTTTCAAGCTTTCAATGTATAATTCTTGAATGTTATCTGGGTTTGGTTTCATCACCACTTGGAATTGGTGATGTTGGTATAAACGGTTAGGGTTCTCACCGTAACGACCATCTGCTGGACGACGAGATGGTTCTACGTAACAAGCGTTCCATGGTTCAGGACCAATTGCACGCAAGAAAGTATAAGGTGACATGGTACCCGCACCTTTTTCTGTGTCATAAGCGTTTAAAACTAAACAACCTTGTTCAGCCCAGTAGTTTTGTAAAGTTAAAATTATATCTTGAAATGTTTTTTGATTCGTTGCCAAGATGTTCACTTCCTCATTTTTTATTCTATTATGATAGTGGTCAAATACATCAGAAGACACAAAAAAACCCCTATGTATTTGAAAAAAACAAACACATAGGGACGATTATCTCGCGGTTCCACCCTACTTCTAACGGATAAAATCCATCAGCGCTTTATTGTTAAGTGCTCCAATATGCCTTCACAAGGTTTCAATCCAGCCGCTCCCACTATCCGGCTTCGCTTTGGAATCTACATCTTCTTACTTAGTATTTTCACTGCACTTCTTTTATTCAGCTATTATCATACTTTTTTTCTCTTTTGTCGTCAAGCGGATTGACGAAAGTTTCCATCTGGCTGATAAAATGCTTACTTTTTAAGTGGATCCCTACATACTCTTCGTAAAGATCATCCAAGGCTTGCCGAATTTCAGTTTTTGTTGTCGCCTGTAAGTCCACTTGACCTAGTTTGTCATATGGTATTTGACTAAACAGTCGAATAAAATGACTTGCCCGTGGTGACCAATGGAGACGCCTATCATCCATGTGAAAATGTTGTTCGCATAAAACGCCAGCATATTGCATGGAATAGTCAAAACGGCCTTGATCACGGCCACAAATAGCACATGACCTAAAGTTAGGGCCCACCCCGAATTTCGGCAGCAACTGAATTTCAAATATATTGGCCACGACTGACGGATCGACACCGGCTTCTATTTTGCCTAGACCTTGCCAGAGCAGGTTAAACACCTTGTCTTCTTCAATGAAGTCTTCAAAGGCGGCATCGGTCAACCCTGTCATGTAGGCTGCATAGGCATTGGCCTGTATATTTGAGATCGTTGCCTTTGGAAATAGAACATCGTCCGTATCATTAAGAAAGGAAAAACCTTTATCGTTGATGGTTCCCACAAAAGAGGCTCGCATATAGGGAAAGGCAATTTCCCTTAAACCATTATTCTGCCGTTGAATATTCTTAATGAAGAACATCCGCTTACCAAATTCCTTGGTGAATATTTTAATTAGCAGGTCTTTTTCCTTGTATTTCCGCGTAAAAAGGACAATCCCATCGAAACGCGCGTAATGGTCTTTTCGCATGGTCTCGTCCCCTTTCGTTTTGCATGTCAATATGATGCCATTTTGTTAGCGATGCGTTTATTAACCCTTATAGTTTTTATGGTTGTAGCCAAGGTCACCTAGGTTAGCCTTGTTGTTACGCCAGTTTTTGATGATTTTCACCCAAAGTTCTAAATAGATTTTAGACCCAAGTAAATTTTCGATTTCCTTGCGGGCTTCAACACCAATTTTCTTGATCATCTTACCGCCCTTACCAATGATAATCCCCTTTTGACTCTTTTGGTCGACGATAATGGTTGCATACACATGCACGCGGTCCAGTTCATCTTTTTGCATGGAGTCTACTTGAACAGCAACTGAATGTGGGATTTCTTCATACGTATTTAATAAAATTTGTTCACGGATTAATTCAGAAACCACAAAGTATTCTGGATGGTCTGTGATAAATTCAGATGGATAGTATTGTGGTCCAGTCGGCAATAAACCAACTAGGGTATCGATCAAGGTCTCCACATTATTGCCGTTTAAAGCAGATAGTGGGATAATCCCGTCAAAAGATTCTGGGCTTGGAATAGTTTGCATAAAGTCCGCTAAGGCTTCAGGGGATACCTTATCAATTTTATTGACACCCAAGAACTTACGAGTCTTATAGTTTTTAATCTTTTCAAAGACAAATTTGTCACCTGGACCAATAGGTTCTTCCGCATTCACCAACATTAAGATAGCATCTACTTCTTCAAGTGATTGGTAGGCAGATTTATTCATAAATTCGCCCAACTCATTATGGGGTTTATGAATACCTGGTGTGTCAATGAAAACAATTTGCGCCTCATCTGTTGTATAAACCGCTTGGATTTTGTTACGCGTCGTTTGCGCCTTGTCAGACATAATGGCTACTTTTTGCCCCACAACGCGGTTTAAAAAGGTTGATTTCCCAACATTAGGACGGCCAACGATGGCTACAAATCCTGACTTATAACCATCAAAGTCATCTTCAGCTTGGTCTCCGTCATCCTCTAGTAATTTTTCTAAATCCTCAATGTTATCAAAATCATTTATATTAAAATCTTCTATATTCAAGAATAGTCTCCCTTATTTTTATGTTAAATTGAAAAAAAGTAAAATCTCAGGTACAAAAATTAGCAAGCCAACAATTACAGCCATTGTAGATGAAATCAGTACGCCGCCAGCCGCTACATCCTTCACATTTTTTGCAATGGGATGGTATTGGTTGTCGGTCACTAAATCAATAATCCACTCAGCTATGGTATTGGTAATTTCCATACAAATCACAATAGCACAGGTTAAAATTAAAATTAACCACTTTTCAATGGGCAAAGCAAAAAACCAAGCGGCTGACATGACTAAAATCAACCCCAAAATTTGGTAACGAATGTTTCGCTCATGGATAAAGGCAAATTTTATCCCACTTAAGGCATACCCCATTGATTCAAAAAAATTATGGTTCTTATCCACTTTTGGTGGTTTTGGTACTTGTTTACGCTCTTTTAAGTCCATAAGCATCTAAAATCTCTTTCTGTAGGCCAAACATTTCCTTTTCATCTGCTTCATTCAAATGGTCGTAACCATTCAAATGCAAGAATCCATGGACAGCTAAAAAACCTAGTTCACGTTCAAAAGAATGGCCATAATCAGCTGCTTGTTCGCGTGTTTTATCAATCGAGATAAAAAGATCGCCCAATTCACGTGGCATATCCTCTGGCAAGCCCATAACTGCTAATTCATCTTCACCTAAATCTTCAATCGCAAAAGAAATCACGTCAGTTGGACGGTCAATGTTGCGATAAGTTTTATTGATTTCATGAATTTCTGCATCGTTCACGATGGTCAAAGATAAGTCAATTTCTCCAGTAAGTTTCAAATAATCTGCTGCAAAACCCAACAATTCATGCAACATCTCTTTATCTTTACTAGAAAGCCCATTCGTCCTATCTTCAAAAATTAAATCTAACACTTTTTCACCTTTTTTCTTTTTGCCTTGTCTATCGTTAATTACCCTTATCTTCATTGGCATAGGCATTGATGATTGCTGACACCACTGGGTGACGAACAACATCAGTCGCTGTAAAGTGCACAAAGTCGATATCTTTAATCTCCTGCAAGTGTCTTTCCGCATCGATTAACCCGGATTTAGCACCTCTAGGTAAATCAATTTGTGTCTTGTCTCCATTGACAATCATCTTAGACCCGAAACCAAGACGTGTTAAGAACATCTTCATTTGGGCAACCGTTGTATTTTGTGCTTCATCAAGAATGACGAAAGCATCTTCCAAAGTCCGACCACGCATATAAGCAAGTGGTGCCACTTCAATCACGCCACGTTCCAGTAAGCGTTCAGTATGCTCCCGGCCATAAATAGTATATAGGGCATCATATATTGGTCGTAAGTACGGATCAACCTTCTCTTTCAAGTCACCAGGTAGGAAACCTAAGCTTTCCCCTGCTTCAACTGCTGGACGCGTTAGGACAATCCGTTTTACCCGTCCTTGTTTTAAAGCCTGAACGGCCATCATCACTGCTAAGAAAGTTTTCCCGGTACCAGCTGGTCCAATCCCAAAAGTAATGGCATGTTTATTGACAGCGTGTAAATATTGACGTTGACCTACAGTTTTTGTTCGAATAGCTTTCCCTTCAAAGGTCCGGCCAATTTCCTCTTCATATAAACTTACAAAGTGTTTAATAGTCCCATTCTTTGCCATTTTAATCGCAGTAACCACATCACGTTCACCGATTGTGATACCTGATTGTAGAATAACTTGTAATTCTGTCAGTAAATCAATCGCTTGGGCAACATTCGCTTCTTGTCCGGTTACTTCAATTTGCTCATCTCTGGCAAATATTTGCACCTCAAAAGCTTGTTCAATCAAAGAAAGATTACGGTCCTCAGTACCAAATAGTTGTACGGCTAATGCTGGATTCATCAAGGCTACACTTTTACTGATTGCAGATTCTGTCAAATGAAAACTTCCCCCTTTTCGTATTAAATAAATTATAGCAAAAATCTGGCATAAATACGAATCACAGGCCGTGAATTTTCGAATGCTTAGCCCTTTTACCGAAAAAAAGTGTTTGTTTTCGCAAGTCAACCAATCAATGATACAATAGAGAAAACGCTTTAGGGAGGCACACACTATGCAAAAAATATTAGCCATCGCAAACCTTGTAAAGGATTGGCAAATCGATGATATCAAAGACTTAGCAAGTGATTATCAGGTGAAAATGGCGGACGAGTTGACCGACGCAGACTTCCCCAATATTGAAATTCAATATGGCTGGGATGCTGATTTAGCTGAAAAATATGCAGCAAATGGTTATAACAGCCTTCGCTGGATCCAAGTCCAATTCGCTGGCATCAATCAACTACCTAAAGAAATCATCGCTGATGAAAAGATTCAAATCACCAACATGAGTGGGATTCATGCGATACCAATCGCAGAGACCGTTTTTGGTTACATCTTGAACTACTACCGGAGTTTACATATTTATAAGGCGCGTGAAGAAAAACAACATTGGGAATATGCCCAACACATGTCTTTGCCTGAAAAGAAAATGGTCGTGTTTGGTGCCGGTAATGTAGGAAAAGAAATCGCCCGTATCGGCCAAGCATTCGGTTTAAAAACTGTTGGTGTGAATACGTCAGGCAGCGATGTAGACTACTTTAATCAAACGGTGAAAACAGCGGACGGCTTTCAACAAGTGACTGATGCCAATATCATCGTCAACGTCCTACCAGAAACAGACGCCACACAAAACGTCTTTGATGCTACATATTTCGGTCGTCAAGAAAAACAACCCTTATTTATTAATGTGGGACGTGGGTCAGCCATTGTAGACCAGGACTTAATTGAAGCTATTGATCAAGGTGTCATTGCCTATGCATCCCTTGATGTCTTTAGAGAAGAACCGTTGCCAGCAGACCATCCTTTCTGGGCCCATGACAAGATTGATGTGACGCCACATATGACTGGTCAAGTAGAACACTTTGCAAATGAAACTTACAAGATATTCCAAGCTAACTTAACAGCTTACACAAAAGATGGCGCATTATCAGTCAATGTCGTTTCAAAAGAAAAAGGCTATTAAATCACAATAAGTCAAATAGACAATAAAAGCATTTGCTTTCCTAAATCTCGGAATAGCAAATGCTTTTTTGATTTTATTTTGCCTTTATTTAGCGTTTAGCGTAACTGGAGGTAGACCTTCAAATTGGCCAACATAAACGCCTGGTTTAATAACTTTCGGCATATTAACGGCACCTGAAGCCACAAACATGCCCGGCTCAATAGCTTTGCCTGTTTCAGCCAATTTCTGTGCCAACCATTGGACTGAATAAGCTGGGTGACCCATCACCTCTTTTGAAGAACCTTGGGTATATGGTTGACCATCTACTGTTACTGTCCCCATCACGTCATCAATTTCTTGATAAGTCCGTTTGACGTATTCACCAGCTACTACACCTGCATTGGCTGCCCCATCGGCAATCAATTCAAATTTTGAAATGTTCCCGTACCAATCGTCATACCGGCAATCAGGGATTTCATATCCTGTCGCCACCTTGCATTTAGACATAATGGTTTCCACTGAATCGTCAGACGAAATCCTTTCTTCAGCCTTGAATATGATTTCAAATTCTAACAAAGGACCCATAAATTTGCTCAGGTCCATATCCGAACCCCAGACGCCTTTGTCCGTCATGACGCCGTATAAAGGCGTTGTGGTCTTAAAAAATGATTGCTGAATTTTTGCTGACAAGGAAATTTTATAACCTGCAACTTTTTCACCAGCCTCTTTTCTTAAATCTAACACAGCTTGTTGCACTCGGTAGCCGTCTTCTTCATTGACAATTCCAAATTTCCCGTATTGTACCGGCACTTTTTCATTATCTGCTTGATATAGTGTCTTACTAGCGTGAATAATTTCTTGATCCATCATAAGCTTTTTTCTCCTTAGAATTACATAGCGTCTGATGCGCCACCATCAATATTGACAGCTGCACCACTCACATATGAGGCGGCATCTGAAGCAAGGAAGCTAATCACTTTAGCAGCTTCTGTTGTTTCACCAACACGGCCCATTGGCGTATGCGTATCTTTTGCTTTTTGTTTTGAAAACTCTTCCCAAGTTGGATTTTCTGGGTCATTTTGCCACATCTTTTCAACCTGTTCACTTCGGATATAACCAATACATACCGCATTTGCACGAATATTGTATTCACCGTACTCCTTACTCAATTCTTTAATGACAGCTAAACCAGCTGAACGAGCTGGTGAAGTTGGTACAGACTTTGGACCTGGCGTCTTACCAGAATTTGAAACCACGCTAATAATTGAACCTGAAGCTTGTTTACGCATATAAGGCAATACTTCACGGGTAAAATTGGCCACACCAATAATTTTAATTTCCAGGTCGAATCGCCATGTGTCATTATCTACTTGTTCAAATGAGCCCGCTCTGTGGCCACCCGCATTATTGACTAAGATATCGATAGTCCCGTATTTGGATGCCGTGTCCGTGATCGCCTTTTGGACAGCGGGTAAATCTGTGACATCAGCTACTGCGTAATCCACTTCAACCCCTGTCGCTTCTTTAATGGCTGTTTGTGCCTCAATTAATCGGTCTTCGTGGCGAGCTGTAATCACAACTTGTGCACCCTCTTCAGCTAGTGTTTTCGCTGTTTCAAATCCGATACCTCTACTTGCCCCGGTAATGACTGCTACTTTACCTTTTAATCCTAAATCCATCAAAATCGCTCCTTTATCTTTTAAGATCTTATTGATTTGAAAAAAGGCTCCACTCAACTTCCAGACTTTTACTATTATTCACGACTTTGCCCTCAGCTAATAAAAAAACGACGACCGTCAACAGGCCGCCGTTTCATTAGCTAGAGCCCGTTTCACGTGGAAAAGGACTCTCCTAGAGAAGAATCCTACTTAGCTAATAATAATAAATCTTGTTTTGAATTAAATGGAGACGCAACAAATACGCCAGCATGCATGATATATTTGGAAGATATTCTAAATTGACGCATTGTTGTCACTCCTTTCAAATTGCTAACTACAATTTATCAAAAACAGGATGTGATTGCAAGTTGTTTTTAATTTATTTTTAATTATTTTCTCATTTAAAATGTGAGAACCGATTTTTTGCCCAACAAAAAAGGAAGCCCGAAGACTTCCCTCTCAGATCCAGATTCATTAACCTAAATATTTTTTTGCTACTGTTTGGATTGCATTACCATCCGCTTGACCTTTAAATTTGGCCACAGCAGTTTGCATGACTTTACCAAAATCCTTCATAGATGTAGCGCCAACTTCGTCAATAACTTGTTTGACACCCTCGTCTAATTCAGCTTCTGATAATTGTGCAGGCAAGTATTCTTCGATAATCGCAATTTCAGCAACTGCGTTATCTGCTAATTCTACATGGTCTGCTTGACGGAACTCTGCTTCCGACTCTTTTCGTTGCTTCAACTCGCGAGCCAAAAGTTCAATTTCTTCATCTTCAGACAATGCACTTCCCTTGTTAATTTCAGCATTTTGAACTGCTGCTTTTAACATACGGATAACAGATAACTTAAATTTATCTTTAGCTTTCATGGCTACCTTCATATCGGTATTTAGTTGGTCTAATAACGCCATGATCCGCCTCCTTTATCGCAAGGTAAACGATTAGAATTTACGTTTACGAGCCGCTTCAGATTTTTTCTTACGTTTTACTGAAGGTTTTTCGTAGAATTCACGTTTACGTGCTTCTTGTATTGTGCCAGATTTTGAAACTGAACGTTTGAAGCGACGAAGAGCGTCGTCAAGTGATTCGTTTTTACGAACTACAGTTTTTGACATGACATTTCCCTCCCCTCGTTACTACAAATCGTTCTTTCATACTTGAAAAAACGTTCTAGTGAATTATACGCCATTATATTTATAAAGTCAATTATCCTAAGGTAAATTTGTTGAGAATTGTATTATTCACAAGTGAATATGTCTTAAGTATATATAAGGGAAAATGTCCGCCTTCTTTACCAGACAAGGGCTAGCCAAATTAGCTGCGATTTCACTTATAAAAAAAGAGCTAGAAATAGTCTCTAGCTCCTTTTCCGAAAGATTTACCTTACTGACATTCGCTACAAAGTCCTTGTAATTCAATGGTATGGCTGACAATTTCACAACCTGGTAATTGATCAGCAAAGAATGTCATGTGGCAAGAATTGATTGGAATCGTCTTGCCACAATTTGTACAGATAAAATGATGGTGGTGTCCTAAATGTGGATCACAATGCTTTCTAAAGACCATCTCCCCGTTGACTTCAGAGGTTTCAAGGAAGTGGTGGTCTTCGAATAATTTTAGGTTCCGGTAAATGGTATCGAATGAGATACCTGGATATAAGTTTTCTAATCGTTGCTGCACTTCTTTGGCGCTCAGGAAATAGGCCCCTTCTTCATCAAAGACGTTTAACATGTCAGCACGTTTCTTGGTATATTTAAAACCAGCTTCGTGTAGGACTTGCATGGACTCATCTACAAAATTCATAGTTATCACTCCAGTTCCTACCTATTCTAACACGGATTGATTACGATTTGAAGCCATAATCATTGGGCTGTGTTGTATCAAATTGACGGATTTGCGACTCAATATGCGCACGGTTTTCTTCCAAGAATGGCGGTAATGATAATGATTCACCTAACGTTTCATATGGTTCATCACCCATAAAACCTGGTCCATCAGTTGAGATTTCAATCAAGATGTCACCGATACGTGCGTATAGGGCTTCAAAGAAGAAACGATCGACTAAACCTGAACTCGGTAGACCGATTTGTTGATACTTGTTGACCCAATTTTGGATGGCATCGTGGTCAGCGACACGAAATGATACGTGGTGAACTTCACCGTATCCTTGTAATCCAGGTGGTGTCACTAGGTCTTTACGTAAGATAACTTGACCACCGTTACCACCCTCGCCTACTTCATATAGGGCTTCTTGGCCATCGTCTGACAATTGTTTCATGCCATAGATTTGTTCGAGAATTTTTCCAAAGTCTTCATAGTAAGATACTGAAATTTCGATTGGTCCTAATCCGTAAATCGCTTTGTCTTCTGGGACTGGCCCATTTTTCCAAGGTTTACCAGGTGCAACACCCTCGTTTTTTTCATCTGAGAAGATTTGTAGGCGTTGACCGTCAAAATCTTCAAAACGTAAAACTTTCTTTCCGTAAACTTCTTTAATTTCTTCAGTCTTCACATCAAATGCTTTCAACCGTTCTTCGTAGTAAGCTAAGGCTGCATCATTTGGCACACGTAAACCGATACGTGAAATTGAGTTTGTTCCATAGTACCCACTTGGCACGTCCGGAAAGTCAAAGAATGTTAAATCTGTACCCGCGGTTCCTTCATCATCCGAGAAGAAGGTATGGTAAGTATGAATATCATCTTGGTTAACTGTTTTCTTAACCAAACGCATGCCCAAAACACCTGCATAAAATTGATAATTCTTTTCCGCGCTTGAAGTAATAGCCGTTACGTGGTGAATACCTAATAAATCTGTTGACATAATTATTGCTCCCTTTTAATGAAATATCTTTTAAGTTCTTATATTTCGAATTCGTATTAATAATATATCATTTTTTTGTTTCGAATTCAAATTGTTTTGTCTTCGATTTTTCTGACACATTATATATGATAGAATAAACTTAATATATAGATTATTGGAGGCAAAAAGATGAGCCAAGACACACCACAAAAGCCAAAATATTTCCTGATTTCGGATGCAGTTGGGTCGCTAGTGAATGATATTTTCCAAAGCGTGTCCGTTCAATTTCCATCCGTTGAATTTGATATCACTAATTACCCTTTCATACAACACGATGACATGCTGCTACCTATTTTAAAACAGGCAAAAATTGAAAAAGCATCCATCGTTGCTTCTTTCATCAATAAAGACCTTAATAAAATTGCGGAAGATTATTGTGAAATGGCGGGGATTTTCTACTTGAATGTCCTTGACAAATTAATGGATCAGATTGTGAGTCAAACAAATGTGAAACCGTCCGGAAAACCGGGTATTCGCCACCAACTTGACGATGAATACTATAAACGAATTGAGGCCTTAGAGTTTGCGGTCAATAACGATGACGGTCAACAACCCAAACGCTTTATCGATGCGGATATCGTCTTATTAGGGATTTCTAGAACGTCTAAAACCCCATTAAGTATGTATCTTGCGAATATGGGTTATAAAGTGGCCAACCTGCCGCTGGTCCCAGAATCTAGAATCCCAGATATTATTTATGAAATTGAGCGGTCAAAAATTATTGGTTTGACCAATGACGTCAATGTTTTAAATAAATTCCGTCGCGAACGTATGCGGTCATATGGGATTGAAAATGCCAGTCTGTATACAGATGATGCCCGCATTGAAAAAGAATTGGCCTACGCCAACAAACTATACGAAGAGTTGAATTGTCCAGTCATCAACGTCGCTGACCGGTCAATCGAAGAAACAGCCACCTTAATCATCATGTTCTTCAACTCAAGAAACACCCCAGGGTGAGAGAGCCAACGTTCAGACAGGAACATTGGAAGTTTAAGGCAGTAGATGTGCAAAGTCAGTTACAAATTAAACTGAAATGCAGTCCTGTCTTGAGGCTCAAACCCGACTACCCAGGGTGAGAGAGCCGACGTTCAGACAGGAACATTGGAAGTTTAAGGCAGTAGATGGGCAAAGTCAGCTACAACTTAAACTGAAATGCAGTCCTGTCTTGAGGCTCAAACCCGACTACCCAGGGTGAGAGCGAAACCACTCAGCTTAAAATAACACTATAAAATAAAAAAACAGCGCCATGATTGTCATGAGCGCTGTTTTTCAAGTATTTATTGTTTGATCATCATTTTCATTTCTTGGACTAATTTTTCAATAGATTCAATATTCAATTCATCCATACGTGCTGGCAAGCCTTCGATGATTTCCTTACAAACCATTGGGTTCGCGTAGTTAGCTGACCCAACTTGGACTGCTGTTGCGCCCGCAATAATCATTTCTAAAACATCGTCGATACTTTCAATCCCACCTACTCCAATAATTGGAATATCCACCACTTGGGCTACTTGACGAACCATTCGTAGGGCCACATATTTCACTGAAGAGCCTGATAAACCGCCTGTCACGCCACCTAAAATAGGTTGTCTTGTTTCCAAGTCAAATGTTTGACCAGTAATCGTATTAATCATGACGATAGCATCTGCACCTGCACCTTCTACCGCTTTGGCAATTGCTGTAATGTCCGTAACGTTTGGCGTTAATTTTACATATACAGGTAAGTCTGTTGCTGCTTTGACTTGTTTTGTTAAATCGGCGGCTACTTCTGGATCTGTCCCGAATTGTAGACCACCTAACTTAACATTCGGGCAAGATATATTTAACTCTATTGCTTTAACATTTTCAGGCTGTGATAAGGCTCTTGTAGCTTCTACATAGTCTTCTACGTTTTTACCTGCCACACTTTGGATAATAGGCACATCAAATTGGGCTAAATATGGTAATTTTTCTGCTAGGACGCCTTCAACACCTGGGTTTTTTAAGCCAACTGAATTTAAAATACGTTCGCCAGAGTGGAAGTAGCGTGGATCTGGATTCCCTTTTCGCACTTCAACAGTTGTCGATTTGTCCACTAAAGCCCCTAAGATACTTAAGTCATATTTGTCCGCGAACCCTTCACCGTAGCCGAAACAGCCTGATGCCGGCATAATAGGGTTCTTCAATTCTAAACCTGGTAATTTCACACTTAAACGTGACATAATAGCCTCCTTCAATAAGTTTTACTTGGATTATTTTTGCTCGTAAACAACTTCCCCATGGAATACGGTCAATGTGCACATACCGTACACTTCTTCACCGTTGAATGGTGTCACTTGTGATTTTGACAAGTAGTCAGCAGGATCAATTGTATATGCTTGATCTAGATCAAAAACTGCAATATTGGCTGGGCTGTCAACTGCAACCGTTGCAGGTGTTAAGCCGAAAACTTCAGTCGGCGCAGTTGCCATTTTTTCTAATAAAAATGCTAGCGACATTATGCCAGTTTTTACAAAATTTGTGTACATCACTGCGAAGGCCGTTTCAATACCCACAATCCCAAATGGTGAATGCATAAAACCGTTCGCCTTTTCAGCTAAGGTATGGGGTGCGTGGTCAGTTGCGACCATATCTAAAGTCCCGTCTAAAAGCCCTTCTAATAAAGCTGCTTGGTCTACTTCTCCGCGTAAAGGTGGGTTCATCTTGTAAGTTGCATCATCTGAAGGAATATCAAGTTCATTTAAGATTAAGTGGTGAGGTGCCACTTCAGCTGTCACATGCACACCGCGTGCTTTACCGTCTCGAATGGCAGCAACAGAGGCTTTTGTTGACACATGACAAACGTGGTAATGAACGCCTGTTTCTTCCGCTAAATGAATATCCCGGGCGATTTGGCTTGACTCGGTTGCATTCAAGATACCAGGTAACCCTAATTCCTTGTTTTTAATACCTTCATGGATCACGCCACCGAACAACAGACTTTCGTCTTCCGTATGGGCAACGATTGGTTTACCTACGCGTGCTGCTTCTTTCATAGCCAGATACATAGTGCCTGCAGTTTGAACCCCAAACCCGTCATTGGTAAAAGCAAAGGCTTCTGGCATATGTTCCATGTCGACTAAGTTGTCTGATTTTAGGTTACCTGTAATTGGCGCATATTGTAAGACTTCAATGACTGCATCTTGATCAATCAATTCTTGAATCGCTGTTAATTTTTCCGGTGTATCAGGTGCAGGATTCAAATTAGGCATGGCTGCCACTCGGGTAAAACCACCACGTGCTGCTGCTTGACTACCAGTTAAAATCGTTTCTTTATCTTCAAAACCGGGTTGGCGGAAGTGAACATGCACATCTGTCAATCCTGTAGTGACTAATTTCCCAGCCACATCAATAACTTGGTCATTATCCGCAATGTCGAAATCTAATTGCTCGCTAAGTGCGACAATCTTTTTGCCGTCAATTTTTAAATGAACATCTACTAGTTGATTATCTTTTGTAACCTGTTTACCATTTGTGATTATTAAGCTCATCATATCTTCCTTTCAATACCCATTCCAAAATTGCAATACGTGCATAAACCCCGTTGAACATTTGTGACACAATCCGACTCTTCTCGCACTCGATCAATTCATCCGCAATCTCAACGTCCCGGTTAACTGGTGCTGGGTGCATGATAATGGCGTGGTCTTTCATGGTTTGGAATCGTTCTCGCGTTAAACCGAATTGTTCATGGTAGTCTGCCTTTTCAAAAGGCTTGTCCCCGTTTGGATGGCGTTCCAATTGAACTCTCAGCATCATCACGACATCGGCCGTTTTCACAGCGTCGTCAACTGACATCCACTCACCATATTTTTCATAGCGCTTATCAAAGTATTGGTTTGGCCCAGCAAAAATGACATTCGCCCCTAATTGATTTAGCATCATCATATTGGAAACGGCTACCCTTGAATACATGATATCACCAATAATGGCGATATCTAAGTCTCTAAAGTCACCGAATTCTTCGTAAATGGTCATGATATCAAGTAAAGATTGGGAGGGATGTTGACCTGCTCCTGAACCCGCGTTTACCACCTGCACATCAAGGTTAACCAGTTGGTCAGGATAGTTAGCGTCAGGATGGCGGATAACCACAACGTCGGCACCGATTGCTTGCATGGTCAAGACTGAGTCGTATAGAGACTCCCCTTTATTAACGGATGACGTTGTCAGGTCAAAGTTCATCCGATGCATGCCAATTTTGTGTTCAGCCATCTCAAAACTCATTTTGGTTCGCGTTGAATTTTCAAAGAACATGTTCACGATCGTTCGGTCGCTCTTAAAACTGTCTCGTCCATGTTTAAAGTCAGACGCTCTCCTCACTAACCTCATAAATTCTTCATTGGTAAATTGTTCTACGGATAAGAAATGTCGCATTCATATACCTACTTTCATCGAAAAAAGTGCTTGTAGATCCATGTCTACAAGCACTTCGCTAGGTGAATACACTGGTTCTACATAAACCAGTTCACATAGAAAAATCACTTGTAGCCTCTCGGACCCACTTAAAGTAATACACTACGTCTATTTAATTAAAACCTCGTCTTTATCATCTACTTCATTTAAAGCCACAACTACATCTTCTTCACGAGCAGTTGGGATATTTTTTCCGACAAAATCTGCACGGATTGGGAATTCTCTATGTCCACGATCAACTAAAACTGCTAAGGCAATCTCAGCTGGACGACCTAGGTCAACACAAGCATCTAAAGCAGCGCGTGTTGTCCGGCCAGTATATAAAACATCATCTACCAAGATGACCTTTTTACCCGTTAAATCTGTCCCTTTTTTTGCCACTTGAATAGCTTCTTCTGCGTCATCACGGTAACCATCGATATTGATTTTTTCGACAGGAACAACTCCTTCAATTTCTTCAATTTTAGCAGCTAGACGTTCAGCTAAAGGAACACCTCTCGTTTCAATCCCAACAAGCACCAAATTATCAATACCCTTGTATCGTTCGATAATTTCATGAGACAAACGTGTTAAAGCGCGGCCAATTTCTTTTTCATTCATAATCACTTTTACCATGGTATGACCTCCATTATTTGCTTAAGTAAGAAAAAAAGACTACTTCCCTACTTGCGTGCGCAAAAAGAAGTAGTCTTTCCCCATTCGGTTAAAACTAGACGTGTCATGCCTTCTTCGTCTCTCTGGACGCAAGTTAAAGGTTTTCATTTATTTCTCATTATTATAACGCACCTAACAAAAAAATCAAGAGTTATTCAATGGGTGCGAGAAGCGGCACAGTTTTCATTAGCCAAAGTACCACAAAAGGTGTAGCGTTTCAGCTACACCTTTTGTCAATTATTAAATCGCATTTTCTTCAAACAACATAGCAAATTGTCCTAATGAAATGACATTTGTATCTGTAAAGTAATCCATGAAATTTTGACGCTTGTTTGAGAAGACAACCATCAAACCTAAAAACGGAATTGTCGTTAAAATCACTTTCCCTAAACCTTCACGAAGTAAACATGTCATAAAGGATAATTTATATTGCTTGTTGGTTACAACTTGAAGGCCTAGTAACCCTTTACCAATCGTTTGGCCATTGGTAAAGAATGTTGACAAGGTAAAGTAGGCAATTAAGACGAATTGATCGACTAGGAAAGTTACTGCAGCAGGTAAGGTGCTATAAGCGCCTTGTGTTACTGCATTTAAGACGCCCGTGACTAGTAAACGTAAGGCGTATACCATCAGTAAATCAATTAAGAAGGCAACTAAACGAATCCAGAAACCGCCATATAGATTACGAGCATATCCTGAAGCAATATCTGCTTCTAGGTTACGGCGATAATTTGAAAAGATTTCTTGTGGTGAAGCTTGCAAAGATTTAATTTTGCGTTCACGACGTTTTTCTTTAAAATCTGTTTCTACTGACCCTTCATAAAGACGTTCATTTAGCTTCGGCAATTCAACACTATCTTGATTATCCTTAGCGTTTTTACGGCGTTTAAACATCTTATTCACCTCCGTACATGTAATAGAATTGAGGTGTTGAGGTATCTTCTAAAACCTCTAAAATTTGCGTCATTTCATCCGCTGTATTGGTTTCTGATTGACTAGTAAATAAGTTTTTCTCAGCTAATAATGACATAAAATCAGTCAGCCATGAAGTAGCAGATGTAGGTGAGTAGTCTACAACGGTAGCTGTTTCCAAGTTGTTATCAGCTCTTAAAGCTGCTAAAGCATCTTCTTCGTAACCAATTTGGTCAGCTAAGCCATTTTCAACGGCTTGTCTTCCTGAATAAATGCGGCCATCAGCTAATTTTTTCACGTCATCAGTTGACAACCCGCGGCCATTCGCTACAATCTCAACAAAACGGTTGTATTTCTCTTGAATGAAAGAATTTAAGACGTCTTTTTCTTCATCAGAAGCACCTCTAAATGATGAACCCATATCTTTCAATGCCCCTGATTTGTAGGTATCCATAGCTAAACCATGCTCTTCCATAAAGCCTGAGAAGTTCGGCACTTGCATGATGACACCAATTGAACCAGTAGTGGTTTCACTATCTGTATAAATTTGATCACCGACCATTGAAATCATATAACCACCAGAAGCAGCCATTTGCCCCATTGAAACATAAATTGGGATTTCACGACTTTCTTTTAAGTCAAGTAAGGCATTATATAATTCTGTACTCTCATATACCCCACCACCTGGTGAATTGACGGTTAATAATAATGCTTGAACGTCATCATTTTCTTTAATTTCTTCAATAGAATCTAGGATACCTTGGTAATCCATCCCTTCAGAAAAAGAACCTGACCCAGAGTTGTCTGCAATCGTTCCATTGACTTCTAACACCGCCACCTGACGGTTTGTGTCCCCTACTTCAATAATATTTTGCGCGCTTGAAAACACATTTGATCCCTCAGAAAGCAGATTATTGACATTGGTTTGGCTGGTCAATTGGCTACCAAATGCACCCAGTGCGAGGATAATAACAGCAACAATTGCTAATATCCATGATTTTTTACTCATTAACTTAATCCTCCTCCAAATAAAAAAGTAAATATATATCTAAGTATATTCTACCATACGACATATATTTACTCTTCAAAATTGTTAGATATGACACTTCAAGTTTACGATGATCATTAAAAAAATGGCCCTGAGGCCATTTTTTTATACTTAATCAAAATCAATTGTAGTGACTGATAATGATAATTCTTCTAATTGTTGTTCTGATACTTGGCTTGGTGCTTCTGTTAGTGGGTCAAATGCACGACCATTTTTAGGGAAGGCAATCACTTCACGGATGTTTTCTTCACCAGCTAATAACATTACTAAACGGTCTAGACCTAAAGCTAATCCGCCGTGTGGTGGGAAACCGTAGTCTAAAGCATTTAATAGGAAACCAAATTGAGAAGTTGCAGATTCTTCTGTAAAGCCTAAAGCTTTGAACATTTGCATTTGCATTTCTTTTTGGTAGATACGTAATGATCCACCACCGATTTCATAACCATTTAAAACGATATCGTAAGCTTGTGCGTATACATCTTCTGGGTTTTCAGCTAATTTATCCACGTCTTCCTCGTTAGGCATAGTGAATGGGTGGTGCATTGCGTTGAAGCGTTTTGTATCTTCATCATACTCAAGCAATGGCCAGTTTGTTACCCATAGGAAGTTGAATTGGTTTTTGTCCATTAAGTCTAATTCGCGACCGAATTTCAAACGGATTTCAGATAATGATTGGTTTACAACTGATTCTTTATCTGCAACGAACACTAAGACGTCACCAGTTTCAGCCTGTAAACGGTCCATTAATGGTGCGGGATTGTCTTTAAAGAATTTACCAATTGGACCAGATAAACCTTCGTCAGTGACTTTGATCCAAGCCACACCTTTAGCCCCGTATGTAGATGCAAATGGTGTTAAGTTGTCCAAGTCTTTGCGCGAGTAGTTGTCACCAGCACCTTTGATATTGATAGCTTTAACGATGCCACCTTTTTCAATTGCTTGGTTGAATACTTTGAATTCGTATTGATCAACGATATCAGAAATTTCCACTAATTCTAAACCAAAACGAGTATCTGGCTTGTCGTTACCGTAACGTGCCATTGCATCGTCATAAGTAATGATTGGGAAGTTTTCAGTGATATCAATGTTTTTAGTGCGTTTCACAACTGTTTTCAACATACCTTCAACTAAATCACGAATTTCTTCTTGTGTTAAGAAAGTTGTTTCTAAGTCGATTTGCGTAAATTCTGGTTGACGGTCTCCACGTAAATCTTCATCACGGAAACAACGAACAACTTGGTAGTAACGGTCCATACCGGCAGACATCAACAATTGTTTAAATAATTGTGGAGATTGCGGTAATGCATAGAATTCACCTGGATGTACACGAGATGGTACTAAGTAATCACGCGCACCCTCTGGCGTAGATTTTGTTAAGTAAGGTGTTTCTACTTCGATAAATTCTTGATCATCTAAGTACCGGTGGATTGTTGATACTACTTGATGACGCAATTTCATATTGTTCGCCATTTTTGGTCGACGTAAGTCAACGTAACGGTATTTCATACGAATTTCGTCGTTTACATCAATATCATCTTCAACTGGGAATGGTGGTGTTTTTGAAATGTTTAAGATTGTTAAATCAGAAACCATCACTTCAATGTCACCCGTTTTAATTTTCGGGTTCGCCAATCCTTCACCACGTAACACAACTTCACCAGTTACCTCAATCACGTATTCAGAACGTAAACGTTCAGCTTCAGCAAATTGGTTGCCTAAGTTTTCCACGTTGAATACAGCTTGAACGATACCTTCGCGGTCGCGTAAATCAACAAAGATTACCCCACCTAGGTCACGACGTTTTTGTACCCATCCTTTTAATGTTACAGTTTGTCCAACGAATTCGTTAGACACATTTCCACAATACACACTACGTTGCATTATATGCAGCTCCTTTTATTTTAAATCTCTTTTGTTTAGTATCTCTATTTTAAAAATAACTATTATTGGTTTAATTCTTGGTAAATGCTTGCAAAATCATCCGCAAATTTTTCTAGCGGGTAGGCAGCTTCATTACCAGAGGTCATATGTTTAACCGTGATTTGGTTATTTTCCAATTCAGATTCCCCAATAGTAACAACCAAGTCTGCGCCTAGTTTATTGGCGTCTCTAAATTGTTTTTTAGGTTTAGCACCAAAGAAGTTTCGGTCAGCTGAAAAACCAGCGCGACGCACGTGTTGTAAAACTTTCATCGCTGCTTCATCCGTACCGTCTCCGATATTCACCACATAAACGTCAAGCTCATGCATGTCTGGTACTTGAACTTCTTGCGCCTTCATCAACAAGATCAAACGCTCGATTCCTAAACCAAAACCAAATCCTGGAGCAGATTCTTTACCATCTGAAATCTCTTGAACTAGGCCGTCATAATTACCCCCACCACAAATTGTTGTTTGGGCCCCAAAGACTTTGTCTTCAGACATGATTTCAAAAATAGTATCTTGGTAATAGTCTAAACCACGTACCATATTTGGATCGATTTCAAAATCAATACCTAAGGCTGTCAATAAAGATTGCACATCATTAAAGCGTTTAGTTGATTCTTCAGAAAGGTAATCCAAGATTGACGGCGCATTGGCCACGATTTCGATATCTTTTTTATCTTTTGAATCCAATACACGTAACGGATTTTTATGTAGACGTGTTTTCGAATCTTCAGATAATTCATCCGTAAATGGTGTTAGATAGTCTATTAGAGCTTGGCGGTAAGCAAGACGCGAACTGGTGTCCCCTAATGAATTGATCACTAGCTTGATATGTTGGATATTTAGCGATTTAAATAGATCCATTGCTAAAGCAATCGTTTCTACATCTTTGGCAGCATTTGCTTCACCAAATACTTCAACACCGATTTGATGGAATTGGCGTAAGCGACCACTTTGTGGTCTTTCATAACGGAACATTGGTCCCATATAATAGACTTTATAAGGTTTCACCTGTTCAGGTGCGTATAATTTATTTTCCACATATGCCCGGACAATTGGTGCTGTCCCCTCAGGTTTCAAAGCAATATGACGGTCACCCTTGTCATAAAAATCATACATTTCTTTAGACACTACATCTGTTGTTTCTCCTACACTACGGGAAAATAATTCATAACTTTCAAACATGGGTGTACGAATCTCAAAATAACGATATTGGTCTAGAACTCTTCTGGCAGTTTCTTCTATATAATGCCATAGATTCATATCTTCAGGTAAGATGTCTGCAGTCCCTTTTGGTCGTTGAATCACAATAACCCTCCTTTAAAAATAAAAATAAAAAAACGTCCTTACATTCCAACAATAGGAATATAAGGACGAGTTAACTTCGTGGTACCACCTTAATTTCAACAGCTATGGCTGTTGCTCGACGCGTAACGTGCGTGACGGAATAGCTTTGCACTATTCTCCTCCAGAGTGTTTGCAAATAAATGACATTGAGCATTCTCACCCGTTAGCTCTCTCTAGAAATGTCGACAATTATTCTTACTCTTTCATTGGATCATTCATCCTTTATCTTATATCAAAACAAAAAAAGTGTCAAGATAGTATATTTTCTAGTTGTTCATTTATCACAAGAAAGGTAAACTGAATTATAATAATGCCAAATTTTAGTTAAAATATAAACTTTTTCTACCGGAATTTCCGGTGGACTACTGAGGTGTAAGCGAATTGACAGAACATTTTGAGAACCACTTCCAACAAAATAAAGTAGTCTATCTACTTTACCTTATTTTTGTAACAGGAATCGTTGGTTTCTCCTCATTACAATTGTATCAATACAACAAAGCATCCTATAAAGAACTGTCTACCAATGTTGTCAACCTTCGTGAAGGACCTGGGATAACTTATGATATTAAAGACCAACTTGACGGCAATAATCCTTATCGAATACTCAGACAAGAAAATAATTGGTACTATGTCCTACTCGATAACAATGAAGTAGGTTGGATACCAACTTGGTTAGCTGATAACCAAGATATCGATTCCTCTGATTTCATTGCCACAACCTTAATAGATGATATTCAAATCTACGAAGAAAACTCAGAGGACGCGACGGTCTTAACATCTGCCGAAAAGAATTCAAAATACCAAATCTTACACCAAGCGGATGGTTGGGCCCAAATTCAACTTTCTGGTGAAATTGGTTGGGTGAAACAAACAGAAATCGATGTGACACCAGGAACAATTGCCTACGAGGAAGATACTGAAATTACAGAAGAAGAACAATCAACTTACGATGAATTTCTATCTGATTACGACTTCACTGTCAAAGCAACTGCTGATGGCGTAAATATTCGTAGCGAAGCCAATAAAGATTCTGAAATCTTAGTCAAAGGTGCCTTGAACGAACAGTTTGCCTACCTTGGTCAAGAAAATGAATACTACCATGTACGTTCAGTCGATGGTACAGAGGGTTATATCGTTAACTGGTTATCAGAAACTGATTCAACTGCCATGGTAGATAAGGCACAAGCAGCGGAAGCAACCAGTACATTAGCTGGCCGGACCATTGTATTAGACCCAGGTCACGGTGGTATCGATCCAGGTGCTGTAACAGACGGTCTATATGAAAAAGAAGTCACCTTACAAACTGCCCTAACCGTTAAGGAAAAACTTGAAGCAGCCGGCGTAAATGTGATTTTAACCCGAGATGATGATTCAGATGTTGCTTTAGCTGATATTCCATATACAGCCAACCAAGCAAATGCTGACCTATTGATTTCCTTCCACTATGATGCAATTGAATCAACAGGTGCATCCGGAACAACAGCTTACTACTACGGCGATGATTCCATCCCTGTAGCCCAAGAGATTCAAGCTCAATTAATGGAACAATTACCATTAGAATCTAACGGTGTTAAATTCGGTGACTTCCAAGTCATCCGGGAATTAGCTGGCGAAGGTGTCCTACTAGAACTTGGCTACATGTCAACACCTAGTGACGTGGCCGTATTCAGTCAAGAAGAATACTGGAACCAAGTTGCCGACGCCATTTACAACGCTTTAGTGATTTACTACCAATAATTGATTTTTAGGCATCGATGCCAAAATAAGAAAAATACCGATTGCCGGAAATTCTCTAGCAATCGGTATTTTTTTCTGTTTGATTTAATTAAGCTTTATTCTAAGCTTCATCCGAGTCTAATATGATAGTCACTGGACCGTCATTGACTAGTGATACCTGCATATCGGCACCAAATTCACCTTCAGCAACCTTTAACCCATATTCATTGCGCAATGTTTCATTCAATAATTGATACATTTTTTCGCCGTGGTCTGGTTTGGCAGCATCGATAAATGATGGGCGATTGCCTTTTTTAGTTCTGGCATAAAGAGTAAATTGCGAAATAGATAATATCTCACCTGACACCTGGTCGATGTTTAGGTTCAATTTATCATCCTCGTCAGCGAAAATCCGCATATTAGCGATCTTTCTAGCCATATATGCCACCGTTTCCGGCGTGTCTTCATCATGAACGCCTACTAAAAGCACGAACCCTTTATTAATTTCACCAACAACTTTTTCATCGATGGCAACGTTAGCTTGGCTAACTCTTTGCACGATAATTCGCATCCAAACCCTCCATTAATAGACTTGTTACTATTTTTATTCTTTAGCACGGGCAACCGAATAAACATCCGGTATATTTTTCACTCGGTCGATAACCTTATCCAGTTGGTTGACATTTTGGATGACAAAACGTAGTCTCACTTTGACAGAGTTATCGTCATGGTTCACGTTCCCGTTAATATTAGTGACTGATCCAGCAATCGGCGTGATGATTTGTAAAACTTCATTCAAGAAACCAGATCGGTCCTCACCTTCAACCACAATTTCCACTTCATATTGGTTGTCCACATTCTTGTTGGCATCTTCCCATTCGACTGGAATCAAGCGGTCTTGTTGATCCTCAGGGACTTGCACATTCTTACAGTCTCTACGGTGGACGGAAACCCCTCTCCCCTTAGTAATATAACCCACAATATCGTCTCCTGGTACAGGATTACAACAATGGGCTAGACGGACTAGGAGTGAATCCAAACCTTCAACAATGACACCAGAACTAGATTTAGACGCTTTACGGCGCACATGACTAGATTGCTTTTGAGTCTTGCTGAGTTTCTTCTGTTCGCCTGATTCTTTCAGGGTCTCTTCAACAGATTCCCTGTTCTTCTCAGCTGCACGTAACCGGCGTTCCCGCTCAGTTAAACGGTTAGCGACTGCAGTTGATGATAATTCGCCAAAGCCAATCGCCGCAAACAAGTCTTCTTCAGTCGAGAAGTTGAACCGGTCTAATGTTTTACTGATATCCTCTTTTTTGTAGACATCTTTTAATTTGAAACCTAGATTATCAAGGGTTTCTTCAAGGGCATGTCGACCTTGTTCTACCGCTTGGTCACGGTCCTGCAATTTAAAGAATCGTTTGATACGGTTGCGGGCCCGCGAAGTTTTCACCAAGTTTACCCAGTCACGCGATGGACCTGCCGAATTCGGTGACGTTAGAATTTCCACGATGTCACCATTTTTCAATTGGTAATTCAAAGGTTCAATCTTGCCGTTAACCTTAACTCCAATCGTCTTATTCCCGACTTCTGAGTGAATTGAGTAAGCGAAGTCTAATGGGTAGGAACCCGCTGGTAATTCAGTCACGTCGCCAGTTGGGGTGAATACATAGACATTATCTTGGAAAATGTCCTCTTTCACGCTTTCCATGAAATCGGTGGCATCTTTAGATTCGTCCTGCAACTCTGCAATTTGGTTAAACCAATCTAGCTGGGCGTCTAAAGGTGAAGCCTCCACCTTTTCATGGTTACCCATTTTGTAAGCCCAATGCGCGGCAACCCCGTACTCAGCAACCTCGTGCATTTCGTAGGTTCTAATTTGCACTTCTACTGGACTTGGCTGGTTACCGACAACCGTCGTATGGATTGACTGGTACATGTTGGCTTTTGGCATGGCAATGTAGTCTTTAAATCGGCCTGGCAATGGCTTCCAATTAGTATGGACAATCCCAAGTACTGCATAACAGTCACGTACAGATTCCACTAACACCCGGATAGCTTGCAGATCAAAAATCTGGTCGAATTCTTTGCCTTGGTCTTTCATCTTCCGGTAAATAGAATAAATGTGTTTAGGTCGACCGTAAATTTCAAACTTACCAGTAATAGCTCCCTCTACTTGTGATTCCAATTCGTCAATAGTCGTTTGAATAAATTCTGCCCGCTCGTCGCGTTTTGAATCTACTAATTGAACGATGGAGTAATACGATTCTGGATCCATATAGCGAAGCGCTGTATCTTCTAGTTCCCATTTAATCTGGTTCATACCTAAGCGGTCAGCTAGGGGAGCATAAATTTCTAACGTTTCTGTAGAGATAATCACTTGCTTCTCTGGCTTATGCCATTTTAGCGTCCGCATATTATGCAAACGGTCGGCTAATTTCACCATGATGACCCGTAAATCGTTGGCCATGGCTAACAACATTTTACGGTGGTTCTCAGCTAATTGCTCTTCATGTGATTTATATTTAAATTTCCCTAATTTGGTGACGCCATCTACTAGGGTGGCAATTGTCGGTGAGAAGAAGTAGGCGATATCGTCTAATGAGATACCGGTATCTTCCACAACATCATGCAAGAACCCAGTAATGACTGTATCCGGGTCCATTTTCAATTCGGCTAAAATACCTGCTACTTGAACTGGGTGGACAAAGTAAGGCTCGCCTGATTTTCTGATTTGCTCAATATGTGCGCGTTCAGCAAAGTCTGCTGCCTTTTGGACATAGTCCACCCTCGCTTCAGACATGTAGCTAGCACATAAGGCTAAAACTTCTGCTTTTGTATAATTCTTTTTATTTGGCATGTTACCACCTACTTTCCTTGATATAACTTATATGGTTGGTATCAATATTTAGATTGTATATTTCTCCTATCTTACCATATAAATGGACTAGAAACCCTATCAAACCTTTGTTAGTCACCTAATAATTCTGTTGCAAATGACAGACTTGATAATAAATATAAGGGTGCTGTTTCTGTCCGTAAAATCCGTGGCCCTAACCCGCACAAATGCACATGGTCGAATCCGTCAGTGAATTCAACGATTTCATCTGGATGAATGCCCCCTTCAGGTCCGGTAATGAAGGCAATACGGTCCTTAGCTTTTAGTGATGCATAAGTCTTAGCCAAAAGGGCCGCTTCACCCGACTTGGCAACCTCTTCATAAGCCACGCAAACTTGATCAAATTCGCCCACTCTATTTCTTACCATGCTAACACTATGCAATTCTTCGACGGTTGGGACAAAAGTTCTATGAGATTGCTCAGCAGCTTCCTTGGCAATCTTTTTCAAACGGTCAATTTTTTTGCCCGCTTTCTTTTGGTCCCATTTAGTGACGGAATACCGCATGGCAACTGGCACAATATGACGGGCCCCTAATTCGGTCGCCTTTTGTACGATTAAATCAAGCTTGTCTCCCTTAGGTAGGCCGACAAAGAGTGTGGTGTCGACCGGGATTTCTTTATTTTCTTCCCGCAATTCAACTAGGCGAAGGACTGCCCTTTTCCCTTCATCAGAAACAAGTTCACCGATAAATACTTGTTCAGTTTGGGTGACTAGAATTACCTGGTCCCCAATCTGCATCCGCATAACGTTAATCATATGATGGTAGGCGTCTTTATCCATCTCAATTTGGTCATTTAATTGGGCGGTTTCCTCTTCGATAAAATATCTTTGCATCTTATTCTTTTCCTTTATGGGCTAAAATACCGTACCATTCACCCATGTTCATAACGATTTCAACGGTAAAATCATTGGCGGCAAGTAAGGCCAACATGTCGTCTTTCTTATCATGAAAAATACCTGATAGCACCAATTGCCCATCTGCTTTTAAGTTAGTGTAAGCTTGCGGGATCAGGGGTTCCAGGATTTCAAATAGGATATTGGCTGTGATAATATCCACTTGAGTATCGATGTCGTTTAGGATGTTGTTTTGGGCAACAGAAATAGCGTCTTCTACGTCATTTAAAGCAAAATTATTGCGGGTAATATCTAAAATTGACCCATCATAATCATAAGCAGCGACGTCATTAGCGCCTAATTTCTTCGCAGCGATGGCTAAGACACCAGACCCAGTCCCCACATCAATGACATCTTCCCCGCCAGCCATAGCGATTTCCAGTAAACGTAATGCCAGCTTAGTGGTTTCATGTGAACCGGTCCCAAAGGCCATACCTGGATCTAGGAATAAAGTGGTTTTCTTCGGATCAGCTACTTGATCGTCTTTCTCCCAAATTGGCACAATATCCATAAAGCGCGATACATGGATTGGTTCATAGTAAGCCTGCCAAGCTGTTTCCCAGTCCTTATCTTCTAGGGGACTATAGCGGATGTCATGGATGACAATTTGTTGATCTGCCGCTAATTCCTTATTGTAGTTTGCTTGGTAGGTTTTGATTTCAGAGATGATGTCTTCGATATTTTTATCATCTGAAAAGTAACCTAAAACTACCGGGTTAACTTCATATGACCCTGGTGCCGGCTGGTCATTCTTCACTGAACCAAAGCCGTCATCTGACCAGTCAATATAGTCTTGCTCGTCTTTGATGGACACCCCAGCAGAGTCTAAGCCCCACAAAATTTCGGTTAATAGGTTTTCACTTTTATTGTCTGTTTCAATTATTAACTCATACCAAGTCATTCGTATCATCTCCTAAATATAATAAGCTATCGTCATAGCGCTTAATGGCTCTCCTTGTTGTGATCATTTGGTCCACTTCTTCTGCTTGCCATTTCAAATCAACCGCCATTCTTTCCCCTTTAATTAATTCTTTAATTTGCAAGCGGGCTTCATATAAAAGATGGCTAATTTCTTGCGCTAGAATATCTAAGTGCCCTTTTTGAAAGTGTTCAGTGTCTTTTGGTTGAATGATAAAAATCCCACTCTCTGTTTCATTAACACGGTGGTCAGCTGTAAAAATAAACTTCAATTCTAAGTAATCGATGCCTTCTAAAGGCTGGTTATTTTTGTCTAAAAAAGTGATTTCTTCATTGGCGACCACTGGCAGATATGTTTGCAATACCACCTGTTTGGATACTGATACATAGGATAAACGCCAAGGAATATCAATATGGCTATTCTCTAACGTTTTTTCAAGAAAAGTGTATACGGTTTGCATCTGTTAATTCCCCACTTTCGTCTTTTTTAATTATTATAATATACCCACACGAAAATAACTACCGCGCCAATGTTCTGACGGATTCAATTAGGCTATTACTTGCTGTTGAATTTGATAGAATCTTAAACTATTATTATATTACATTTATTACAAATAATGAAAGCTGTGCTATAATAGAACTTAGAAATATAAATGATGAGGTGTTATTTAAATGGCCGATCGTAATTTGACGACAAAAGATATTTTACAGAAGGAATTTAAACCTGCTCTTCGTGGATTCAACACAGAGGAAGTAGACGAATTCTTAGATTTAATTATTCGTGACTATGAGTCATATGAAAAAGAAATTGCCTCACTTAAGAATGAGTTAGAACGTGCAAAACACTCAACGGGTACAAGTGAAAGTGGACGCCAAGCCACTAACCAACGCTCAAAATCTACAACAGTACCTCAATCAAAAGGTACAACCAACTACGATATTCTACGTCGCTTGTCTAAGTTAGAAAAAGCTGTATTCGGTGGCCAAAACGCCAAAGCCGAAAATACAGTAGATGCTAGCGAAGAGAACGAAGACGATACGAAAGATCATACTATTATTTTTGAAAATAACTAGTCATTTGATCACTTTCGTGTTATCATTAGAAGATGTAAATTTTAGGTAATCGCGGGTATATATTTATACTTGAGGAAAGTCCATGCTCGCACAAGCTGCAACGCTTGTAGTGTTCGTGTTTAGCGAAAAAATAAGCTAAAGCATTAATTTGACGGCAACTGAACCCACTAAGGTCTTTGGACTATGTGCTAGTAAGTTTGAAAGTGCCACAGAGACGAGTCAACTATGAAAGTAGTTGAATGGAACGCGGTAAACCCCTCGAGCGAGCAACCCAAACATTGGTAGGGGCGCTCTTTGACTGGAAACAAACGGAATAAGAGACTAATTATTTAGTAGACAGATGATTACCGAACCGGTATTAAACCTGTAATATCGGGGAACAGAACATGGCTTATCGAAATTTACAAACAGGCAAAAGGTTGGATTCTTTTCCAACCTTTTTTTATTGAGATGAAATCATGGTAAAATAGTCTTAAATATAAGACGAAGCCTTACCACCCAAAAGGAGTACAATATGACAAAATATCCACTTATCGCAACAGCTGCCGCAGGGATTGAAGCCCTAGTCGGTAAAGAATTACGTGACATGGGTTACGAGGTCCAAGTAGAAAATGGCCGTGCCCGCTTTGAAGGAAGTCTTGATGACGTAGCCCACACAAATATTAACTTACGGACTGCGGACCGTATCAAAATCGTCATGGGTGATTTCAAAGCCATCACCTTCGACCAATTGTTTGAATCGACTAAGGCCATCCCTTGGGAAGACATTCTACCAATGGACGCAGAATTCCCAGTATCAGGTAAATCAGTCAATTCAAAATTGCATTCTGTTCCTAACGTGCAAAAAATCGTGAAAAAAGCGATTGTTAACCGTCTGAGCGACCACTACCACCGCCGTGGTATGCTACCTGAAACAGGTGCTAAATACCCTATCGAAGTGAGCATCCACAAGGACGAAGCCTTGATAACTATTGATACGTCTGGCTCTTCCCTATTTAAGCGTGGTTACCGTACTGAAAAAGGTGGCGCACCACTTAAAGAAAACATGGCTGCAGCTCTTGTTAAATTAACTAACTGGTTCCCTGACAAGCCATTTTACGATCCAACATGCGGTTCAGGTACCTTAACCATTGAAGCAGCATTAATCGGGAAAAATATTGCCCCAGGGATTAACCGCGCCTTCATTTCTGAGGAATGGGATATCTTCAATAACCGCGAATATTCAAAAGCCCGCGAAGCGGCTAAAGCGGCTATCCGTCATGACATTCAATTAGATATCATGGGATCAGATATTGATCACCGGATGATTGAAATCGCAAAAGCCAATGCAGAAGCAGCTGGTGTCGGGGATCAAATTGAATTCAAACAAATGCAATTATCTGACTTCACAACAACAAAAGAATACGGCGTGATCGTAGCCAACCCACCATATGGTGAGCGTTTGAATGACGAAGATTACGTGCATAAGTTATACAAACAAATGGGAGATCTTTACCGTCCAATGAAAACTTGGAGTAAATACATCCTGACGTCTGACTTAGCCTTTGAAGAATACTACGGTGAGAAAGCTACTAAGAAACGTAAATTATACAATGGGGCTATCCGTACTGACCTATTCCAATACTGGGGCGCGCGCAAACCGCGTCCTAAAAAAGTAGAGGCAGAATAAGTTATTTACGATCATAATAAATAAACCAGGTAAACGGCTTTATTCGCCTGCTACCTGGTTTTTTTGTGTCTGTTATTCGAATTTAAAATCAGTTTATGCGATTGACGGTCTGCATTTATCCCTTAATTAGTCCTGCTGGTTGCTTATTCTCTTGGCCTGGTGCATGGCTTGACGGGCTAAGTTATCTGCCCCCCTATTGGCTTGGTCCGGCACCCATTTTAAATTAAACATGGGAAAATGGTCTAGTTGATTTAAAATGGCCTTTAACAAACTTTTATAGGGGTCGCGTTTATGGAATCTCTTATTAACGGCATCAAAGACGATTTTGGAGTCTGTTTGACACAAGATCCACTCATTCTTCAGTCCTTCAGCCTGCAATTTTTCTAACAATAATAGCAGGGCATGGAATTCGGCCTCATGGTTGTCCATTTCCCCACTTAAAGGGTATTTCTCTTGTCGCTGTTGCCCGTCATGGACAATGACCATACCAACGCCTGCTGGCCCAAATTGCCCGTCCACTGACCCGTCTATGGCTATTTTTAACATCCACTCACCCTTTAATCATCCATTACATCTTCTTATTCAAAACTCGCAAAGTTCTGCATATACTCATAAAACCAATATTGATAAATATCTTGTACGACTTGATTGTCAATGGCAAGTGGGTCGCCATTTTCCATTAATTGGCCAATGGCTTCTACCATATCTTCTGGGTCAATTTGGTTTAAATCATCGACAAATGGGTACATGACGGTATATATATCATAAATATTCTCCATCAAATAGGCCACTCGATAGGGTTCGTGGATATAAACTTCCTCCACGTAGGAAACCAAATCTAAGAAGTGACTATTGGTTTCAACTTCAAATAAGTCACTGAGTGAAATAGTCGTCGTCTCATCGTAAACATTAGTTAAAGTAATTTCCTGGTCTGCGTGTGGATGGTGGAAAATATAAAGCAAAATATCCGATTGGAAGACAAAATCCCGGTCCCGATTTAAAAGACTTAACAATTTATCGATGGATACCTTGTCGCTCAATTCCAGCAGATGGTTGACCTGCGCCTTCTCAAGGATAGTCAAGGGTTTATCCCTGGCCACTAACTGGTCGAATAACTTTTGTAGGCCTTGTAAGACTTCCACATTACTAGCATCATCATCTGAAGTCGCCTCAAATTGGGCCAACTTTTCCATCATTTCTGGCACAATGATAATTTGCATAATAGGTGTCATTTGACCGTGTTGAGGGAGGTTCAATTTAACTTGTCCTTGAATAGCTTTTTGTACAAATTGGTAGAAAGACTTCCAGTCAATTTCTGCCTCGACATCGATTAAATCAGGATTAGCCATAACCCCTTCGCCATAAAATTCTATCAATAATGAGAAAATATCCACCAAATCATTTTCTAATTCTTCTTCATATAAAACGCCGATGATATAATTTCTAAAATCAACGACACTCTTTCTTTTCTTACGGGCAATCAGCAACAATTTAAGCGATTCACTCATTTCGCCCGCTTTAATACGCTGAATCGCTTCTTCAATATCTAATTTAAATGATCGTTCAAAATCATTATCTTGGTTTCTCATTGTAGGTCCTCTTAAATCTTATTTTCTGTTGGAATGCAGGCTGTAAACGCCCTTCCTTCTAAGCCTATCTTATCACAATATCATATCCATGAAAATTTTTATCCAATAATTAAAAAAATAAGACGCGACCATAGGACACACCTTCCTTCAACAGTAGTTATTTTTTCAAGATGTCAGTTGACTAGAATTGATTAAAGCGTGCTTCTTTGGCAGCAATTAAATCTGCTTTTGACATGGCCAATTGCTGGTCAAATTCTTCCAAGACCATTTCTTTAATCAATTGTGCTTGAACATCGTGGTCTAAAGTCTTTTTCCCGTAATGCTCTGGGATAATTTGGTCGATAACCTTAAAATCCAGCAAGTCAGGCGCCGTGAATTTCATATATTCAGCAGCTTCAGGTACACGACTCGGGTCTTTCCATAAAATTGTTGCAAACCCTTCTGGCGATAAGACTGAATACATGGCATTCTCCATCATCCATACCTTATTTGAAACAGCTAGGGCTAACGCGCCACCAGACCCACCTTCACCCATTAAAATTGTGATAGTTGGTACAGTTAAGCCAGCCATTGTTTGCATAGATTCAGCAATCGCTTGTCCAATCCCCCGGTCTTCTGCTTCAACGTCACAGAAGGCGCCGGAAGTATTAACAATGGTAATCACCGGACGGTTGAATTTTTCAGCTTGTTCAAACAAACGAATGGCTTTACGGTAACCCTCAGCATGAGGCGACCCAAAGTTACGCTTGATATTTTCTTGAACCGAGTGGCCTTTTTCAGTTCCAACAATTGTAACTGCGCGGCCATTAATTTGTCCGACACCACCAACAATCGCGCCGTCATCACCATAACGACGGTCACCATGCATCTCATAAAAGACGTCACAGATTTTCTTAGCCAATTCAGACGTGGTTAATCGGTTGATATCACGTGAAGCTGTTACCACTTCTGCAGGGATTTTTTGCGTAATTTTCGCATTAGGTTGCTCAACGGTTTTTAATAATTGTTTCATACTAACTCTCAAATCGAGCACCTCCTTTAGCGAAACCGTGCATTTGTAATAGCTCAGCAATTACGATTTTTTGGCGCCAACGTTCAACAATCATATCGATAAAACCGTGTTGCAGTTGATGTTCTGCCGTTTGGAAACCTTCAGGCAATTGTTGTCTAATCGTCTGTTCAATTACCCGTTTACCAGCGAAACCGATTAAGGCCCCTGGTTCAGCAATGGTAATATCCCCTTCCATAGCAAACGATGCCGTTACACCACCAGTCGTTGGGTCAGTTAAGACGGGAATATATAATAAACCAGCCTTAGAATGATTTTGAACAGCAATGGAAATCTTAGCCATTTGCATTAATGACAGTGTTCCTTCTTGCATCCGGGCACCACCAGAAGCGGTAAACAGGACGACTGGTAACTGGTGTTCAGTTGCATAGTTGAACAAGTTTTTAATTTTCTCACCTAAACCAGTCCCCATAGACCCCATCATGAAAAATGAGTCCATCACACCAATGGCAGTTCGGTAGCCGAAGATTTCGCCCACACCAGTTACGACAGCTTCGTCTAAACCAGTTGTAGCGCGCGCTTTTTCTTTCTTTTCCAGATACTTTGGAAACCCAAGAGGATCTTCATTGCGGTTATCCCTTAGTTGAAACATTTCAACAAAAGTGCCTTTGTCCACTACGCTTGCTAATCGCTCACTAGATGAAATTCTAAAGTGGTATTGGCAATGTGGACAGATTTTTTCAGCACCCAAGTCATCCGTGAGAATCGTTTGGTGACACTGCGGACATTTTTGCCACATGCCATCTGGCACGAAGGCTTGGTTATTTGGATCTGTAGGCAAGCTCGATTTTGCTTGATCTTCTTCTGGCATAGGAATATATGCTTTTCTGCGTTTTAATGCCATAATTCATCTACTTTCTTTCGTGCTAATTTATGCTTGATGACTCTTCGCCCATTCAGGTAAGAATTTAGCTTCCAGGTAATCATTGGTATAGTTCCCTTTTACAAAGGCCTCATCAAATAGTAGGTCGTATTGGAATTGTTGGTTTGTCGCCACACCCTTAATAGTCATTTCTGAAACCGCACGTAGCATACGGTTGATGGCTTGTGGACGATTATCACCATGCGTAATCAGTTTCGCTACCATAGAATCATAGTAAGGTGGCAACTTGTAGCCAGCATAAATACCAGAATCCACACGAATACCTAAACCACCCGCTGGAAAATGCGCAAAGTCAAACGTACCTGAAGATGGCATAAAGTTTTTCTCTGGCATTTCTGCATTGATCCGGCACTCCAAGGCATGACCAGTAAAGGTAATGTCTTTTTGTTCATAGGCTAAAGGTAAGCCAGAAGCAATCCGTAGCTGTTGAGCTACAATATCAACACCCGTAACCATTTCCGTAATTGGATGTTCAACTTGAATACGCGTATTCATTTCCATGAAATAATAATTTTGATCTGCATCCACTAAAAACTCAATGGTACCAGCAGATTCATAATTTAATTGCTCAGCCGCTCGAACCGCTGCTTGAGTCACTTGTGCCCGCGTCTTTTCAGTAATAAAGGGACTTGGCGTCTCTTCAATCACCTTTTGATGGTTCCGTTGCATTGAACACTCACGTTCACCTAAATGGATGACGTTGCCGAATTTATCCCCTAAGATTTGAACCTCGATATGATGGGCTGGGAAAATAACTTTCTCCATGTATAAACGGTCATCACCAAAAGCATTTTTTGCTTCACGTGATGCCTCATAGTATGCATCTACGAAATGGCTTTCTTCATGTACCATCCGCATCCCTTTACCACCACCACCAGAAGTTGCTTTCAATAAGACTGGATAGCCAACTTTTTTGGCAATCTCAATTCCAGCTCCAGGACTTTCCAAGATACCATCAGAACCAGGGACGGTTTGTACTTTGGCTGCATTCATGGTATCTCTAGCATTTTGCTTGTCCCCCATCAAGTCAATCACTTCTGGGCTTGGCCCGATAAACTCAATATTCATTTCTGCGCATAATTTGGCAAATTTGCTGTTTTCTGCTAGGAAACCAAAACCTGGGTAGATAGCTTGCACGTTCGTGACCACAGCTGCCGAAAGAATGGCTTGCATATTCAAATAAGAATCGACTGATTTTGGCCCTCCGATGCAGACTGCTTCGTCAGCCAATTTCACATGTAGGGCATCCTTATCAGCGGTTGAATACACAGCCACTGTTTCGATTCCCAATTCAATACATGTACGAATAATGCGGACGGCAATTTCGCCCCTATTCGCTATTAATACTTTATTAATCATCAAATACCTCTTATTCTATGCCGTTCGCCCTATTTCAGGTTGGACCAGCAAACTAGTCGACTTTATCTACGTTAGAAATGATAAAGGTCATTTCTGCTTCTGAACAAACCTCGCCGTATTCATTACGGATAGTTCCTTTACCGATACCCATACGTTTCTTCAATTTCACAATTTCAACTGTGATTTCAAGTACGTCACCAGGTACAACGTTTTTACGGAATTTCACGTTGTTTAAACCAGCTAAATAAGCGATTTTATTTTTAAAGTCTGGTTGAGATAATAATGGAATTGAGCCCACTTGTGCCATTGTTTCTACTTGTAAAACACCAGGCATTACAGGGTTTCCTGGGAAGTGACCAACAAAGAATTCTTCGTTGATCGTCACGTTTTTACGGGCAACAACTTTTTCACCTGGGATAATTTCATCCACTCGGTCCACAAATGAGATTGGGAAACGGTTAGGGATGATTTCTTGTACCTGCATAGCTGTTAGAACAGGTTCTTTACGTTCTGCATATTCAGTCATTTTTTAATACTCCTTTAGAATAATTATTCACTAATTTCAAATAATGGTTGGCCGAATTCAACAACTTGTCCGTCTTCAACTAAGATGTTCACGACTGTTCCAGAAATATCAGCTGGAATTTCGTTCATCACTTTCATCGCTTCAACGATACAAACAGTTTCACCAGCTTCAACGCTGTCGCCTACTTTCTTGAAGGCTGGTTGATCAGGGTTCTTAGCTAGATAAACAACACCAACTAAAGGACTGTCAATCGTTTTGCCAGCTAGCGCGGCCGGTGCACTAGGTGTTGCTGCTGCTTCTGTGACAGGCGCTGTGGTTTCTTGACTAGTCGTCTCTTTGGCTGCTGTAGTTGATGTAGCTTCTGCGTTTGTGGTAGCTTGTTGATTAGTGCTTATGTCTGCACTGTTTTCAGTTTGTGTTTGACGTTCTTTAATTTTTGAAATGTATAAAGAATCCGCTTGTGTTTGGAATGAAAACTCTTGAATTGTAGACGAATCAATCTGGCTGATTAAATCTTTAATTTCTTCGTGTTTCAAGCCTTATTCACCAACCTTTTTAAAGGCAATAACTGTGTTGTGTCCACCAAAACCTAAAGTGTTGCTGACAACAACGTTCACTTCTTGCTCGCGTCCAACATTCGGTACGATATCTAAATCACATAATGGATCTGGATTCTTGTAGCCTAATGTAGCTGGAATAAATGAATCTTTGATAGCCATGATACTTGCAATGGCTTCAACAGCACCAGCAGCACCTAGTAAGTGACCAACTGATGATTTTGTAGAAGAAACTGGAATTTTATAAGCCAATTCTTCACCAAATGCACGTTTAATCGCAACTGTTTCAGAAGAATCATTTGCTGGGGTACTTGTACCGTGAGCATTTATGTAAGAAACTTCTTCTTTAGCGATGTTACCTTCTTCTAAAGCGTTTAACATCGCTTTCGCTGCACCAGAACCATCTTCAGATGGCGCAGTTAAGTGGTAAGCGTCTGAAGTAGAACCGTAACCACCGATTTCAGCATAGATGTTTGCGCCACGAGCTTGCGCTGATTCTAAGGATTCTAATACCAAGATACCAGCACCTTCACCCATCACAAAACCATTACGGTCCTTATCGAATGGGATTGAAGCGCGGTTTGGATCAGTTGAATCACTTGTCGCTGTTAGGTTGTCGAAACCACCTAAACCGATTTCGTTAATCGCACCCTCAGCACCACCAGCAATCATGACATCTGCATAACCGTGTTTAATATAACGGAAAGCTTCACCTATAGCATTGTTAGCAGAAGCACAAGCTGTAACCATAGTTAAAGCTGGCCCTTTTAAGCCAAAGTGCATAGAGATATTGGCAGCACCCATATTTGAAATAGAAACAGGCACGAATAAAGGATTCACTCGTTTGATTCCTTTATCTTGCATTTTTAACACACCTTTTTCGATTTCTTGAATACCACCGATACCAGTACCTAAGTAAACCCCGATACGGTCAACGTTAGCATTTTCAACGTCTAGATTCGCGTCCGCAACAGCTTCGATGGCTGCAGCTACTGCGTATTGACTGTATAAGTCCATACGTTTTGCTTCTTTACGGTCCATGAAATCTTTTGGATTGAAGTCTTTTACTTCAGCCACTAATTTCGCATTTAGATCTTTGGCATCAAATTTTGTGATCGGCCCGAAACCGTGCTCGCCGGCTTTTAAATTGGTCCAAAATGTTTTTGCGTCATTTCCGATAGGTGTAATAGCACCCATACCTGTTACGACTACTCTGTTTGTCATATTTATTGCCTCCTAATTCATATACAAGCCACCGTTGACATCAAGCGTTGTACCTGTGATATAGCTTTGGTTAGCTAAGAAGTACACGGCTTCAGCGATATCCGATGGTTGTCCAAGTTTCTGTAAAGGAATATTTTCCAGCATAGCCGTTTTGGCTTTTTCTGGAATTTCATCTGTCATTTCTGTTTCAATGTAGCCTGGTGCAATGGCATTAACTGTGACACCACGCATACCTAATTCACGTGCTGCAGCCTTCGTTAAACCAAGAATCCCAGCTTTTGAAGCTGCATAGTTAGCTTGACCAACGTTACCCATTTGACCAATCACTGATGCAATATTAATAATGGCACCTTGACGTTGCTTCATCATTAGTTTGCTAGCTGCTTGAATGAAATTGAAAGTCCCTTTTAAGTTAATATCGATCACTGCATCGAAATCTGCTTCTTTCATACGCATTAGTAGCGTGTCGCGGGTAATACCAGCATTATTCACTAATACATCGATGGTTTGGAAATTTGCTTTGATGAAAGTCATGATTTCTTTGGCAAAATCGGTATCCGTTACGTCCCCCTTGAAATCCTTCACAACAACATTTTTGCTTTCTAAAGCCTGGATATGGCTTTCAGTAGAACCAGAGCGGGAAACAATGACAATATTGTATCCTTGGTCTGCAAACTTATGAGCGATGCTTGCACCAATACCACGGCTACCGCCTGTGACAAGGGCTGTTTTCTTTAATTCTTGTGTATTCTCAGTCATAGCTTATCCTTTCAATCCTGCGATAGTTGCCTGCAGGGTTACTTCGTCTTCAACTCGGTAAATCTTAATCTCTTTATTGATTTGTTTCATAAATGAAGACAAGGTTTTACCAGGGCCAATTTCAATGACCGTATCTACCCCTTGTTCAATTAAGTATTCAATTGAATCTGACCATTTAACTGGCTTCATCACTTGTTGGATTAACAAGTCTTTTACTTGTCCATCCTGGTGCGCTGTAGCTGTTGTATTTGAAATAACCGGTACTCTTTGTGGCTTAAAATCAAATTTGTCTAAATAATCAGCTAATTGGTCACTTGCTTGTGATAATAGGGCCGTGTGGAAAGGACCAGAAACGTTTAATTCCATCATTTTCTTCACGCCTGCTTGAGTCAACTTAGCGACTGCAGTATCTACTGCCGAAGCGTCACCACCGATTACGATTTGTTTTGGTGTATTGTAGTTTGCTGGTGCAACGTATTGACCAGAAGCTTCGCGCACTTGTTGGCAGATATCTTCTATTAAAGCGCGTTCAGCTTTCATCACGGCTACCATTTTGCCGGCACCTATAGGCGCAGCTGCTTGCATGAAACGACCACGATGGCTCACTAAATCAACCGCATCTTCAAAGGACAATACGCCCGCTTCAACAAGGGCTGTGTACTCGCCTAAGCTTAATCCAACTAGGTAGTCGGCTGTAATGCCTGCCTCCCTTAGAAGGGCTGTAAAGGCTGTTGATACGGTTAAAATAGCGGGTTGTGTGTATTCTGTTTGATTTAATTCTGTATTTTCTTGAAAGCATAGGTCTTTCATTGAATAGCCTAGAACTTCTGAGGCTTTGTCAAAGTAAGTTGCAATCTCAGGATGATGGTTGAGTAAGTCTTGCCCCATCCCTGTATACTGTGCGCCTTGACCAGCGTATAAAAAAGCTATTGCCATGTTCGTCTCCTCTTAATAGAAAAGCAGTGAAATGCACAAACCATCCCACTGCTCACATATGTCAATTTAATTCTCAGCTTTAAAGCCATTCACTTGCTCGAGCAGCAATTGTTTCTTTACATTCCGTCATATATGATTGAATAATTTCTGAAACTGTTTCACGTTTATCCACTAATCCGGCAATTTGGCCGGCCATAAATGAACCCGTGTCTAAATTCCCTTCAACAACAGCACGACGTAAAGCACCTGATCCAAGCGCTTCAAGTCTGTCCCAATCAGGATTAGCCTTACTTGCTTCTTCTTTTTCTACTTTAAGATATTCTTTGGTCAATTTGTTCCGTAATACACGGACTGGATGTCCAGTAGATTCGCCAGTTAATACAGTGTCGATATCTTTTGCCTTAATGATACGCTCTTTAAAGTTATCATGGGCATTTGATTCATCTGCAACAACAAAACGTGTCCCTACTTGAATACCAACCGCACCTAACATAAGTGCTGCTGCCATTCCTCGACCGTCACCAATACCTCCAGCCGCAATGACTGGGATATCCAAATCTTTTGTTACTTGTGGTAATAAAGCCATGGTAGTTTGTCGCCCTACGTGACCACCTGATTCCATCCCCTCAACAATCACCGCATGCACGCCTTCACGTTCCATCCGTTTTGCAAGTCCGACAGAAGCGACCACTGGAATGACTGAAATACCAGCTGCGTTGAATCTATCCATATATTTACCCGGAGTTCCGGCACCAGTTGTAATTGTCTTCACACCAGATTGACAGATGTAATCCACCACTTCCTCGACATGTTCATTTAACAACATGACATTTACAGCGAATGGTTTATCTGTTAATTGTTGCATCTTTTCAACTTTGGCTTGTACTACGTCTACAGGATCATGTCCAGTACCAATTACACCAAGTCCCCCAGCATTGGAAACTGCTGATGCTAAATCCGCATCGGCAACCCAAGCCATAGCACCTTGGATAATTGGGTATTCAACACCTATGCGTTCCCAAAAATCTGTTTTCACTAAAGGACTACTTCCTCTCTTAATCGACTAGTTTGTAGGCAATAATTATTTGTTTGCTTCTACGTAGTCAACTAAATCTTGCACAGTGTTAATTTTTTCTTCGTCTTCAATTTCGATATCGAATTCGTCTTCGATGTCATTGATGATTTGGAATAAGTCTAAAGAGTCAGCGTCAATATCTTCACGAATATTTGTAGTTGCTTTCACTTCGCCAGCCTCTAAGTCTAATTGTTCAGTGATTAATTCTTGGATTTTTTCAAAAGTTGTCATTATTTTATATTCCTCCATAATTTGCGTAATCATATATTAGGTCGCCTATCCCTATAAAAAGGATATCGATTTATGAATACGATAAAGTTTAATTTTGTTTGACATGTAATAAAGTCAATAACGAGATATTAAATTATATATATAACTTTGTCAACTAGTTATTGAAACTAGTAAGTTCATTTTTAAGAAACAAATTCGTTGTAAGCGTTACAAAACTTGCATTCAAGCCTTTAAGATTATGGCAGGCGCTTAAAAATTTGATTTTTTGTGAAACAAAAATTGTATTTTGACTATTTATTCTAATGATTTGATGGTAATCGGATGGTTGCATGCCCTGGCAAATAAACTGGGATTTTCTTGCTATCATCAGCTTTAAAAATATTGCCATCTTTAAAAGACAGGAAGAAAGAAGAGTTTGTCACGCAAAAGTCTAGGTAACTTTATTAGTAAAGTACTAAATACGCAAAAAAGCCCTAAGACAAGAAAAAGTTTGTCTTAGAGCTTTTAAAATTTCTGCTGTGTTTCAATATTCTCTAGTATACTACTGGTTGTTTTCAAGACCATCATCTAGCATTGTTTAGATGACAAACAAATTACCTATTGCCTCAAAGGGAAAATGGCGGACAAGCTGCACTAGTATGATCATAACCACAAATTTTATTGCGGATTTTTTGCTAATAAGATCTTACTGATAGAATAGATAACCAATATAAAAGCAGTGATGTGCTCACTCGCGAAAGGTTGACCTTGTGAATTGGTTACCCATACAGCTGATAAAATGATAAGCAGGATATAAGGCAATAGCAATAATATAAAATAGATTTTTTCTTTTGCAGTCAAAGCTATTACCATTATCCTCTCGTAAAAGTTTATACGGAATTTTGCTAAATTGCTATTTCTATTAGCAAGTCACCTAACTTATAGAAATATGGATAGCAAGCAAAAAACTTTATATACCCATTGCATCACATATGCGTCATCATTTTAGTGATGGTCATTGGACAAAAAAAAGAAAAAGCCGAGATTTGAAACCCTACCGTTAAACTGAACAAATAAAAAAAGAGAGTTACGCTACCCACAAAAGATGATCCCGATAAGCTGTCGGGGTCATCTTTTTTAA